>NZ_JBQKKM010000030.1:0-62043 GCF_052116745.1 Niallia sp. Sow4_A1
AGCCAAACCGACAAGGATATCAGCCAAAAAAAGAATATATCAGCCAAACCACCAAGGATATCAGCCAAAAAAAGAATATATCAGCCAAACCGACAAGGATATCAGCCAAAATGGGAATATATCAGCCAAACCGACAAGGATATCAGTCAAAAAAAGAATGTATCAGCCAAACCGACAAGGATATCAGCCAAAAAAAGAATATATCAGCAAACCACCAAGGATATCAGCCAAAAAAAGAATATATCAGCCAAACCACCAAGGATATCAGCCAAAATAGAAATATATCAGCCAAACCAAAGAAAGTGGTGCTAGTTTGTATATTTTTCGAAATAAATCATTTACATATATGTGGATTGGTAATGGCATATCAGAATTAGCAGGAGCTTTTGGAACCTTTTGCAATTCGTTATTAATCTATGAAATAACAGACTCATCTTGGGCATTGGGGAGTATGTGGCTATTATATTTCCTGCCCTCCCTTGCGCTTCAGGTTTTTATTGGACCTTATATTGATCGTTGGAGTAGAAAATGGACCATGATTTTTGCACTTTGGAGCAGGGGACTTGTGTTTGTCATACCCCTTATCGGTGTTATGACAAACACATTAGTCCCATGGCATATTTTTATTGTCCAAATCATTATAGGATTAATAACACCTATTTATTCACCAGCCAATCAAGCGATACTATCCAGTATTGTTTCAAAAAAACAATTGCATACAGCTAATGCATACATAGAAGGAATGGCGAGATTAATGACCTTTACGGCTCCTGTTATGGCAGGGGTGGTCATTGAATATATCGGGGTTAACAGCACTTTATCTTTTATTTGCCTTTCCTTGATTATTAGCGGAAGTCTTTTATTAGGAGTTTCCGAAGAAAGAGAAAAGAGACCGGAGAGAAAAGCATGGGGTACTGAATTTATGGAGGGAATCAGTTACTTTTTTCAGCAAAGGACGATAGTGTGGTTAGGGGTTTTTCTAGCATTTGTCCAATTTGGAGTAGGGGTTACGATGGTAATTAATATCCCATATATCAAAACGGTTCTATACGGAAATAATGCCATGTATGGTTATTTTATGGCGGGATTTCCGTTAGGCTATATGATAGGGACATTATTGGTTGGGAAATTAAAATACGCCTCAAGACGAAGATTGATGCTAGGGGCACTTTTAATTGGAGGGTTGACTTATATTAATCTTGGGATAACTAGCTCGCTCATTTTTGCCATAGCAACAGAATTGATTGCAGGTATCGCGATGGCTTTTTTTAGTATCCATAATATAACGATTTGTCAGCAAACTGTTCCTAATCATCTAATGGGAAAAATTATTTCCGTGCGCTCTTTTATCATTCGTGCAATGATGCCGCTTGGCGTATTAATAAGTGGAGTTCTAAGTGAAGTATGGGGAATCCGACCTTTGTACATTTTAATTGGAACATTAATTGCTATTATTTCCCTACTAGGAATGCTACTACCATATTTTGCGTTTATAGATAACGTGAATACTGAGGAAAAGCTTGCTTCCTAAATTCCGATAAAAAAGACTAGGAAACGCTGATAGTGATTTTCCTAGTCTTTTCCCTTTAATACTTTTTCAACAAAATCGCAGAATTATGACCGCCAAACCCAAAGGAATTGGATAAACCAATAGATAAGGAAGCTTTTCTTGCTCCTTCTGGGACATAGTCTAAATCACAGTCAGAATCTGGAGTTTTTAAATTAATAGTTGGTGGAATAATACCTTCTCGCAAACTCTTAACTAAGGCGATTGCCTCCGCTCCACCCGCGGCACCAAGCATATGACCAAGCATCGATTTGTTCGCGGTTACTGGTATTTTATAAGCTTCCGCTTCAAATAATTTCTTAATAGCTAATGTTTCCGATAAATCGCCTACTGGTGTACTAGTCGCATGAGCACTAATTACATCCACATCAGAAGGGGAGACATTTGCTTTTGCTAATGCATTTTTCATGGCGAGATATGCGCCTCTTCCTTCTGGATGGGTTGCAACCATATGATGAGCGTCAGAGCTCGCTCCATAGCCAATAATTTCAGCTAATATCTTAGCATTTCTCTTAAGGGCATGTTCCAAGTCTTCAACGACCAAGATTGCCGCACCTTCACTCATTACAAATCCATCTCGATTTCTATCAAAAGGTCTGCTTGCTAATGTGGGTTCCTCATTATTAGTAGATAAGGCCCTTGCATTACCAAAGCTAGCTAAGGATAAATTTGTAATAGCTGCTTCCGCTCCACCGGCAAACATCACGTCTGCATCACCATTTCGAATGGTGTGAAAAGCTTCCCCAATCGAGGTATTTCCAATGGAACAAGCTGTTACAGGAGAAAGGGAAGGACCTTGGGCTCCGAATCTAATACTAATTTGTGCCGCAGCAGCGTTTGAAATCATCATCGGCACTAAATTAGGACTTACTCGATTAGGCCCTCGTTGATTTAATGTATTTACATTATCAATAAGGGTGGTTAAACCGCCAATCCCTGAACCTACATAGACACCTAGCCGCTCTTTGTCTACTTTATTTAAGTCTAGCTGAGAGTTAGATAAAGCTTCATCTGCTGCTGCTAATGCAAACTGGCTAAATCGGTCAAGCTTCTTCGCTTCCTTTGTACCCCATCTTTCTTCTGGATGAAAGTCCGTTACAACTCCAGCTATTCTTGTTTTTAATGAAGAGGCATCTAAATGCTCGATCATACTGATTCCAGATATTCCATTTAAAAGGTTCTGCCAATAATCATCTACATTGTTTCCTAACGGTGAAATGATTCCCATTCCAGTGATAACGACTCTTTTCACAAATTTTCCCCCATTCCTTTTTTATTTATTGTATGCTTTTTTTATCCTATTACAAGTTGTAGTTTATACTAGTATAATTAATACTAGGTTAAAAAGGAGAATGTATATGAATAGAGACATCCGATTAGAAGCGCTATCCGATTTTCTAAAAACAAAACGGTCAAAAATACAGCCACAAATGGTTGGACTTCCTGCTGGTAGTAGAAGAAGAACGGCAGGACTTCGTCGCGAGGAAGTAGCACAATTAGCTGGTGTAAGCACTACATGGTATACCTGGCTAGAGCAAGGTAGAGACATTAAAGTATCTATTTCAGTTTTAGACGCTGTTGCAGATGCGCTCCAATTGAGTTTAGATGAGAGAAAATATGTGTACGGATTAGCTTTTGAAGAAGGTGGTTCCTTCTTTCCAAAAGGAGAGGAAGAGGAAATGATTACGCCATCCTTGGAGAAAATTTTAAAAGAGCTTCGTTACTGTCCTTCGATTATTACCGATCGACGCTCCTTTATTGTAGGATGGAATGAAGCTGCTAAACAAGTATTCTTGGATTTTGAAAAAATTCCACTTGAAAAAAGAAATCTAATTGAACTGGTTTTTTCAAGAAAAGAGCTAAGAGCATTAGCTGTTAATTGGGAAGACTTTGTCAAAGGATTTCTCTCTATCTTTCGCACTTATTTAGGGCAGTATATGGCAGATGAGTGGTATGGAGAATTTATTGAAGAGATGAAAAAGAACTATCCGGATTTTAATAAAATGTGGAATGAAAGTGAAGTAAGTTCTGCGCCTGAAGTATTAATTGAATTTCGTCACTCCAAGGCTGGGAAAATGATTTATAATTTAACTTCTTTGCAAGTTCATGGCCGAAATGATTTAAGATGTAGCATTTATACGCCTGTTGATGGGACTGGTACAGAAGAGAAGATTAAGCATTTGATGAAATAGTTTAGAATAATAAAGGGACACAGCAGTGGTTGTGTCCCTAATGTTCCAATCAATTAATAAGCTGTCTAATTCCCTCTACAATAGGAGTTTCCGAACGTCCAAGCAATTTCTCAAAGTCTTCGCTTTCTATTTCTAGGGAACCTTCGCGAATATCCTTTTGAATTGCAACAAGCATAGGAACGACAAAGTCTGGTACGCCAGCTTTAGTCATTATTTCAGCATAAGTTGTGTCATCAACCTGTTGAACGGGTACTTCTTTTCCAATCACTGTGCTAACAGCAGCAGCGATATCTTCCTGAGATAATAGTTTGCCAGACAGCTCATAAATCGTATTCTCATGTCCTTCTCCTGCTAGTACTTCTGCTCCTGCTTCTGCGTAGTCTTGTTGTAAAGCCCAGCCGACTTTTCCCTCTCCAGCAGAGGTAATCCATGGTGCGCCCGCTTGAACACCTTGAATAGTAGAAAGTTCATTTTCAAGGTACCAGTTGTTACGCAAGAAAGAATAGGGGATGCCTGTTTGAAGAATAGCTTCTTCTGTTGCTTTGTGAACTTCAGCAAGGAAATTTGTGCTTTCTTGTGCATTTGCAATACTTGTATATGCGATAAACGAAACACCAGCATTTTTGGCTGCCGCGACTGCGTTACTGTGTTGACGAATTCTTGTTTCCGTGTCTCCATCTGCTGAAATAATCAATAATCGATCAATTCCTTTAAAGGCTGTTTCCAATGTTTCTGGCTTATCGAAATCTCCCTCGCGAACATCTACACCTTTTACACGTAAATCTTCTGCTTTTTCAGGATGACGAACACTGACTGCAAGCTGGTCAGCAGAAACTTTTGATAGTAAAACATTCACGATTTTAGAGCCGAGTTTACCAGTAGCACCTGTTACTAATAGTTTCATTTTATATTTCCTCCCATTCATTTTCTTATTTCATTATAACCAAATGTTTCTGACAAGATGTGTTGTTGTATATTCAATATAGGTATATAGTATATTCATAGTTAGAAAAATAAAAGTAGTTATTTTTTAATGACATAGTCACATAAATAGTACCATGGGAAAGGAGATAGATCAGATGGCTCGTTATTTTGTTCAAAGAACACCTGACTCGAGTGAAGAGGAAGGGTTCTGTCCTGTTACTTATACGCAAAATTTAACAGCGGGAAGATGGAAAATTATTATCTTATGGCATTTAAGTCAAGGAACAAAACGCTTTAATGAACTACAAAGGCTGTTACCAGGCATTTCAAAAGGAATTTTAACAAGACAGCTAAGGGAATTGGAAGCAGATCAAATGGTACATCGAGAAGTATATAAAGAAGTGCCGCCTAAAGTGGAGTATTCTTTAACAGAAAAGGGAGTAAGCTTTATCCCCATTCTTGATTTAATGGGGGAGTGGGGGAAGAAGCATTATAAGGACTAAAGAAAGATGGGGACAATTGATTGTCCCCATAAGCTTTACAATACTTTATTCAAGAAATCTTTCGTACGCTCATTTTGTGGGTTTCCAAAGATCTCTTGTGGTGTACCTTCTTCGACAATGTATCCATTATCCATGAAGATTACACGGTCCGCCACTTCTCTAGCGAAGCCCATCTCATGTGTAACGATAACCATGGTCATTCCTTCTTGTGCCAATTGTTTTATAACATTCAATACTTCTCCGACCATTTCCGGATCTAAGGCACTTGTTGGTTCATCGAATAGCATAATATCAGGATTCATGGCAAGGGCACGTGCGATTGCGACCCTTTGCTTTTGGCCACCAGATAATTTAGCTGGATTTTCGTTCGCCTTTTCTTTCAAACCAACTCGATCTAAAAGTGCTAATGCTTTTTCTTTCGCTTGCTGTGGCGTTGCTTTCTTTAAATCAACTGGTGCTAGCGTGATATTTTCTAATACCGTTAAGTGTGGAAAAAGATTAAAGTGCTGGAACACCATTCCAATATTTTCTCTAATTTTATTTATGTCATTTTTTTTATCGGTTAATTTAAAGTCATTTACTACTACTTCTCCACTTGTTACTTCTTCTAACATATTTAAACAGCGCAGAAGGGTACTTTTACCAGATCCAGAAGGACCGATTAAGCAAACAACTTCGCCTTCTGTTACCTGTAAATCAATTGATTTCAATACTTCGAGACTACCATATGATTTTTTCAGATTCGTCACTTTAAGCTTGGCCATTTTTTATCCTTCTTTCTAATACATTTGATACTTTTGTTAGAATCATAATGACAATAAAGTACATAATGCCGACAATTAGCCACATTTGGAATGATTCTAAGTTTCTTGCAATAATAATTTTTCCGCTTTGTGTCAATTCATTGATACCGATAATCGAAAGAATAGACGTATCTTTCAAGGTGATAACAAACTGGTTAATAAATGCTGGAATCATTAATTGAATCGCCTGTGGAAGGACGACTTTTCTCATTGCTTTTCCATAAGGAAGTCCCAGACTACGTGCAGCTTCCATTTGTCCTTTATCAACCGATTGAATTCCTCCGCGGACAATCTCAGCCATGTAAGCACCAGCATTTAAACTTAGGGTAATAAGACCGGCAGCAACAGCTGAAATACGAAAATCAAGAGCTGCTGGTATTCCAAAATAAATAAAGAATGCTTGAACGATTAATGGTGTTCCTCGGAATATATCGATGTAAATAATAGCGATTGTGTTTAACACTTTATTTTTTGCAATACGTAATAATCCGAAAATAATCCCAAGTACGGTTGCAATTAACAGAGAAATAACGGTTAAGATCAATGTCATTTTTAAACCAGATAGCAAGCTTGGGAAACTTTCTTTCAATAGACCGAAAAAGCCGCTTCCTTCTTCCACATCTGAGCCAGTTTCTAAGTATTTATCTAATATTCTTTGATATTCACCTGACGCCTTTAAATTAGCCAAACCAGTGTTAAACATCTCAAGAAGCTCTGTGTTTTGTCCTTTTGAGACAGCAAAACCATATGATGCTCCTGCTTCTTTATCTGTGACAATTTTTAATCCATTTCCTTGCTTGATTCCATATGCTAATACAGGATAATCATCAAATACAGCAACGGAATTTCCTGTTCTTACTTCTTCGTACATATTAGCAGAATCGTCAAAAGTCACGATTGAAAATCCGTATTCGTCTTTGATGCTCTCTGCAAAGCTAGCACCTTCTGTTCCTGTTTTCACAGCAACTTTTTGACCTTTTAAATCTTCATAAGAGGAGATGGTCTCATTATCACTATCAACCGCCATAATGATACCTGAATCAAAATAAGGATCAGAGAAATCAAACTTCTTTTGTCTTTCCTCTGTAATACTCATTCCGGCAATAACAGCATCTACTTGGTTTGATTCAAGCGCTTGAACAGCAGCGTTAAATCCAAGTGGCTTCATTTCATATTGGAAGCCTTGGTCTTTTGCAATAGCAGCGATTAAGTCCATATCAATTCCAACGAAATCACCATTTACATCCTGAAATTCAAATGGTGCAAATGTAATATCTGTTGCAATCTGATATACTTTCTCCTTTGCTTCTGCTTTTGTTATGGGAGAAATAATACTCAATATAGTTAAGATAACTACAAAGAATAAAATAAATTTAGACATTCTCTTTTGCTTCATTCGTGTAACTCCTTTTCGCATTATTCTTGATGTTGATAAGTTTTGGATATCTTATGTTAGATTATCTAACAAAAACATAATTAAAATAATACTAAACAATCGTGATATTGTACAGATAGGAATATAAAGTGAAATTTTTCCATATTTTTTGTCAGAAATGGATTACATTACAGAAAGTATGTTATACTACAGTTACTTACAACGAAAGGGATGATGGGTGAACGATGAAGAACTAATCTTATTTTTCAACAATTTGAATGAAAAAATTTCAAATTAACCAAAAATAGGATTAGTCTGCCCATTTTCATATAACGCTTTTCTGTGTATATCTCTAATGGTATGCGCACAATTAGTGGTCGATATGCACGGTTTTTTTGTATATGATCATGATTGGGAACGAGCGGATAATTAGGTACGGCTAATCCTTCCAAGGAAAATTGGGAGGATTTTTTTCTCCCTTCATAGAAAGGGTTTGATCGGATGACAGAACTATTTAAATTAGTGAATATCAGTTATGAAGTGTTGGATGCAACCATTTTTGAAAAAATAAATGCAAGTGTACGGCAGGGAGAGGTTATTGGGATTATTGGCAAGAATGGTGCAGGCAAATCAACATTATTGCAATTAATAAATCAAGATATAGCTCCTACAAATGGGCATTTGAAGTGGATAAAGGAAAATTTGGTTATTAGAATGGTTGAGCAAGAAACAGAAAACTATGACCTAGCGGAAGAAAATTCAACTGAAATGAAGCTGTTGGAAAAATGGCAAGTGCCAACAAATGATTTTCAGAATATGAGCGGTGGGGAAAAGTTAAAAGCTCGGCTTGCTAGAGGTTTTGCTGTTGAAGCAGACATACTGCTTTTAGATGAACCAACCAATCATTTAGATGAGCGAAGTATGAAACTCCTTCAACAGCAAATCAAAAAATATAAGGGTACCATTCTCCTTGTCTCTCATGATCGTTATTTTCTAGATAGTGTAACCACAAAGATTTGGTCTATTGAAAGTAGGAAGCTTATTGAACATAAAGGAAACTATTCCAGTTATATGGAAGCGCGCGAACAGAAAAGGTTAACCCAGCAGAGGGAATATGATAAACAACAAAAGAAGATTAAACAAGTCGAAGGACAAATGAAAGAGATTACCTCTTGGGCGCAAAAGGCACATGCGCAATCAACCAAACAAGAGTTTCCAAAGGAATATTATCGGGCAAAGGCGAAACGAATGGATGCTCAAGTGAAATCGAAGCAAAAACGATTGGAAAAGGAACTGGAAAGAAATAAAGTGGAGCGTGTAGAAGAAGAGTATACGGTATCTTTTTCGATTGAAGCGAATAAAAAGAAAGGAAAACGCTTTTTGGAGATTAAGGATTTATCGAAGAAATTTGGCTCTCGCGTTTTGTTTGAAAAAGGGAATATTACGATTCAATATGGCGAGAAGGTTGCTATTATAGGTCCGAATGGAAGCGGGAAGACAACCTTATTAAACATTATTTTAGGAAAAGAAAAAGCAGACGGGGAAGCCTGGATTTCTCCTACGGCCAATATGGGGTATTTAACACAGGAAGTATTTGATCTCCCTTTAGAGGAAACACCAGAACAGCTATTTTTTACTGAGACGTTTGCTGCAAGGGGAAAAGTACAAACGTTAATGAAACATCTAGGGTTTATGCCGTCCCAATGGAAGGAACCGATAAAAAATATGAGCATGGGGGAACGGGTAAAGTGTAAGTTAATGGCATATATTTTAGAAGAAAAAGACGTGCTTATTCTGGATGAACCAACGAACCATCTTGACTTGCCATCCCGTGAACAATTAGAAGAAACGTTATCGCAATATAATGGGACTCTTCTAATCGTTTCCCATGACCGCTATTTTTTGGAGAAAACAACAACAAGCAAAATAGTTTTAGCAGAAGGATTCTTAAAGAGGCAATGGACAGAATCGGAGAAGCAGGAAAGGGACAATAAAGAGGAACTGCGTTTAAAGCTAGAAACAGAAAGACAAGAAGTTCTAGGAAAATTAAGCTTTATGACACCAAAGGATAAAAAATATGCAGAATTAGATAGAAAGTTTCTGGATTTGACGAAGCGAATGAAGGAGTTGGAGTAGTGGGACGTGGGGCCGGGTTCCTTGTCCCACTCAATTTACAAAATAATAAATTGCTGTAGCTATTGCTAATGACACAATCCCAATCAAACCAACTACTATGGAAATCTTTGTGTTTAATGCGCGATCTTCTTTTGTTTCTGTGAAATAATGGTTTCTATGTTGCCGTCCATCGGGCCATGCGCCTACCATAGTTACAGCGATAAAAATCGCGATAATCCCAATGACTAAAAAAAATGTAAACATAGTTATTCCTCCTTTTCCAATGAAGCACCTTTTTCTTTTGTAAAATATACGTTTTGTCCTCCCTAAAAGTTACAGAAATATAAGATTATTTGTGTTTTAATAAAAAGAAAGAGGAGGAATAGGCATGAGAGTACCTGTTAAGCTACAAAAGGGGGATGAAATTAGAGTAATCGCTCCTAGTCGAAGTGCAAAAATTTTATCGGAAGAGGGAATTGTGCAAGCAAAGAAAAGATTAGAGGATTTTGGATTTGTTGTTACGTTTGGTAAGTATATTTTTGAATCCGACTTACAGTTTTCCACGACAATAGAACATCGAATAGAAGATATTCATGATGCTTTTCGGGATAAAAAGGTGAAAGGGATTTTAACTGTAATTGGTGGATTTAACAGTAATGAGCTATTGCCTTATTTGGATTATGAATTAATAAAAAACAATCCAAAGATACTTTGTGGGTATAGTGATATTACTGCTTTAGCAACAGCCATCACAACAAAGGCTGATTTTATTACATATTCAGGACCGCACTTTTCTAGCTTTCAAATGGATAAGTTACAGGAATACCAAACGGAATATTTCCAGAAATGCTTGATGGAATCACAGAAATTTATGGTTGAGCCTTCTGATGTATGGACAGATGATGCATGGTATTTGGATCAAGAAAATCGTAACTATGAACCTGGTGGCTGGGAAGTATACCAAGAGGGTAGGGCAAAAGGGCAAGTGTTTGGCGGTAATCTATGTACCTTAAATTTACTGCAGGGAACAGAATATATGCCAAATCTGAAAGACAGCCTTCTGTTTGTAGAAGATGATGAATTAACCATTCCAGAAACGTTTGCAAGAGACTTAACTTCTTTATTACAGACTGCTGGCTCCATAAAAGCGCTAGTAATTGGGAGATTTCAAAAAGCTTCTAAGATGTCAGAGGAGCAGCTTCTATTTATTCTGGATAAACATCCTCTTTTGAAAAAAATCCCTGTTCTCTATAATGTTGATTTTGGACATATTCAACCATTCTTTACTTTTCCAATTGGAGGAGAAGTAGAGATTGATACGATGACACATGGAATAAAGATGACTACTTTTTAAACAATCCAGAGGAGGAATCGACTTGGAGCTTAAAGAAAAAATAAAAAATCTGCCAACATCTCCAGGGGTGTATTTGATGAAAGACTCCTCTGGTCACATCATTTATGTTGGCAAATCAAAAAAATTAAAAAATAGAGTTTCTTCCTATTTCCAGCATTCGAAAAATCGGTTTGGCAAATGGGAGAAGCTTGTAAAGCATATAAAGGATTTCGACTTTATCCTAACAGATACGGAATTTGAGGCATTGATGCTGGAATGTAAGTTAATAAAGGAAATTCAACCTATGTACAATAGAATGATGAAAACAACAAAGGCTTATAACTACATCGTTTTTCGATGGCAGAAGGGAAACTGTCATATGGAGATCGCCAATGAGTTAGATAAGGACGATGTTCATTATTACTTTGGTCCCTTCACTAGTAAAGGAACAGTAGAAAATGTGATAAATGGAATAAAAGCATTTTATAAAATAAATTGCTCCCAAGAGAAGTGGAGTCAAAGTCCGTGCTTGAATTATTCCATCGGAAAGTGTATGGGGATTTGTTTTGATCCAATAGCCAAAGAAGCTCACCAACAAATTATTCATCGGCTTATCGCTTTATTTAATAAAAAGGATAATGGTGTACTAGAAGAGATGTCCACAAAAATGATTGAAGCCTCCAGTAATGTTGAGTTTGAGAAGGCAGCAGAAATTAGAGATACGATTACGAAAATAAATACGATTTTGCAAACAGAATCAGTAGTAAGTTTTATGGTGGATAATCATCTAATAATGGCAGTAGAATCCTTAGCTGACTATCGAATAAAGCTTTTTCTTATTAGACGAAATAAAATTATTTATCAACAAATATATGAAGTCAATCAGGTAGATATTCAAGAAGTGAAGAGAAGGATAGAATCCCTTTCTGTACCCAACCAACATATCAGTGCTTTGGGAAAAGAGGAAATAGATGAAGCATATATTATTTATAAATATTTAAACAGCGACAATTGTACGTATACTGTTATAGAGGATGATCGAGTAAGTAGCACTGAATGTGATTATTTGGAAGATGTTCTTAGGAGAATCCTTCCGATTCCTATCCAAAATTAGAGGAGAAAATAAATATGCTGTCAAAAGAGCAAATTGCAGAAATAAAATCACTTAAAGAAATTTGTGAGCAAGAGGAAGGATATGAGTTAAAGCTTAACTTCGATATGCTAGAAAACCGAAATGGAGAAAATAAAGAGGACTTTTTCCATAATGAAGACGGCAAACTAGTTGGATTTTTAGGAAGTTACTATTTTGGAAGAAAAGTAGAGTTTTGTGGCATGGTTCATCCACAGTATCGAAGAAAAGGGATTTTTACAGCATTACTGGCGGAAGGTCTAGAGGAGGCAAGAAGGAGAGGGGCGACGAGCATATTATTGAATGCTCCTGCTACATCCCAGAGTGCGAAAGCATTTTTAGAGAAAATTCCTTGTTCCTATACCTTTTCGGAGCATCAAATGAAATGGCAGAAGGCAAACATAATCGAGGACACAGCGATTAAGTTAAGACCCTATGATTATGTTCATGACAAAGAAGTAGAAATCCAGCTTGATGTCCGAGGATTTGGAATGGTGGAAGAGGATGTCAGAGCATATGTAGAAACAATAAGGGAACTGGATGATGATCACCGTATGATTATTGAGGTGGATGGAAAAATAGCAGGGAAAATCAGAGTTTCTGAAATGAATGGAGAAGCATGGATTTATGGTTTTGTGGTATTTCCAGAGTTCCGCGGGCAAGGAATTGGCAGAAGGGCATTATCGAAAGTAGTAAAACAAGAAGAGCAAAAAGGCTTGCCGATTTTTTTAGAAGTAGAAGCAAAAAATGCCCGAGCCCTCAAACTTTACGAGTCTTGTGGATTTCGAAGCTATCATTCTCAGGATTATTACGAAATTAAGTAACTGTCAAAAAAAGTAGGTAACCTAGAAAATAGGTTACCTACTTAGCATGTTAGGTTAAAGGAAGGGTAGTAATACAAGTGTTATCATCTTTAAAAGTAGCAAATTCGGTCTTAGCTGTCTTGCCATTATAAGAGATAGTCATTTTAAAATCCTTGTTGCGAGGAAGCCATACATCGATAAAACCATTTGCTTGGGATGTTATCTGTTCATCCACATAAACCTTTCCCTCTTGATCTTCAATATATACAGCAAATTCCTTATTAGCCAATTCTCCGCGGCAACCTGCTAGATTATGGATTGCGCAAGGGTGTGTATCAATTAAGTAAGGAGCAAATGATACGAAAAATTCATCTTTAGGCAACTGATAGATAAGTTCCTCGTTTTCAGGCGTGCTTACTGTTAGTGTATCGGAGCTAATCGAAGCAGAAACGGCTGATTTTTTGCCAGTACTATAATCATGGACGAGTTGTTTAACATCTCCACTTTCCATTTTTTCATAGCGATTGATTTGATTGATTAATAAATAGATAGTTATGGCAAATACTATTGTAATGAATATTGGGATGATAAGTTTATTTTTTTTCATCTTAATCGCATTCTCCCTTTTTTGTTTGATTGCTTATTTATTAAGATATCAAACTAAACCGCAAAAAAGAGGAAAGAGAAATGGAGATTTTGTGAATTTTTCAAATTAAATAGGAAGTGATATTTTTGCTAGTTATGTAAGAAAATGTGAAAAAAGTCCTTCCTATCTCTTGTGCATCTGACTATTTTCCTATAAAATTTGTAATAGAAGCTAGAAAAAGGAAAAAATGTAATGCAATAGTTCATTAAATATATTAAGGTGTTAAAGGCAAATTCATCGAAAGGTGAAGACGCAAAGCTATAGGGACTAAGATCTTGGAGATTAAGTCAGCCAGTTACCGATTTATCTTTATAAACGGAAGGCTAATCGGAAGAAGATTAGTTTTTTTCTGTATTTAGATCGTTGTAATATGCCGATGATAGTCTCACAAATTTAAGGTGAGGATGAAGATGGGGATTTTCTATTTTTTTAGCGGGATAATATTTGGTATTTTCTTTTGGAAGGTAAATGCCAAACGAAAACATAATAGCTGGAAAGTGAAAATGGAAAGGGAAGATATTATGTTTCGCTTAGTGGAAAGCTCGAAGGATATTGTTTACAGATATGAAGTAAGACCGCAAATGAGACATTCGTATATTAGTCCATCCACCGATTATATTTTAGGAGAGGGAATGGTTAAGGAATTCTATCGAAATCCCCATGCTCCTTTAGAATTAATCCATCCAGATGATTATCATATTATGTACAAAAAACTCATTGGAAAGATAGATTATAGTGAGCCATTGATCCAACGTATGAGATGTGTAGACGGTAATTATAAGTGGTTTGAGGAATATGCCACCCCTATTTATGAACTAGGGAATCTAGTAGCTATACATGGAATTATTCGCAATATTGATGAGAAAGTGCGACTGCGACAAAATTTAGAGTATCAACTGATTCATGATGCACTGACAGAGGTACATAATCGATTTTATTTTGAACAAAAGATGGAAGAATTTGATACAAAAATAGATGAGGCAATCGCTATTATTTTATGTGATTTAGACGAACTAAAGCAGGTAAATGATAAATATGGGCATAAACAAGGTGACGATCTAATCAAAGAAGCTGGAAAAATACTAAACACTTTTTCTTCCCCGTATATAACGGTCTCAAGGATCGGTGGGGACGAGTTTGTCCTACTAATACAAGGAATGGGAAAGGAAGAAATAGAAGAGTTGTACAAACGTATGTCCATGGAATTAAGCGGCGATGAGGAAAGGGATACGGATACTACTGTAAAAATGTCTATAGGCTATGGATTTGTTTCAAGCTCTCTTGGAAAAATGACTGCGTTATTTACAGAAGCAGATGATAATATGTACCAAAATAAAATGAAGAAAAAGAAAAATACCATACCTTACGGAAATAGAGTGATTGTAAAGTAACTGGTTGGATAGTTAGTATATTGGTTGAAAGAACTGCCTTCATTAATCGAATGAAGGCTATTTTTTTAACCACTATAAAAGATGAAGTGCTCCACTTTTGAAATATCCTTACCCTCAAGCATTGGCTAAGCCAAATAAAGTCTTTTAACCACCCCTATATTAAAAAAATACAGATGATATTAAAAGAGTACTATTGTTAACGCTTACAAAATAGCGGTTTTTCTCATACAATTTTAACTGTAAAGAAAGGAAAGAACCAAATTCAAAGGGGGAAAAATCAATGAAAAGATGGAAATCCATTTCCTTATTACTTGTAGTAGTGCTAATTGCTGCTCTGATGGGAGCTTGCAGTAACAGCACAGGTGGAAGCAGCAATAAAATTAGTGTGGGAATTGTCTTGCCAACGAAAGATGAGCCACGCTGGGTACAGGATGAACAGCGTTTTAAAGATGCTTTAAAAGACTCTGAATATACGACTGAAATTTTATTCAGCCAAGGTTCTTCTGCGAAGGAAAAAGAAAATGTGGAAACGTTAATTAATAAAGGAATTGAAGTACTTATTATAACTCCACAAGATGGAGCGGCAGCAGCGGCAGCTGTTGAGGCTGCTAAAAAAGAGGGCATTAAAGTTATTTCATACGACCGTTTGGTTACAGATACTGATGCAGTTGATTACTATGTAACTTTTGATAGTGTGGCAGTTGGTGCTGCACAAGGGCAATATTTGATTGAGCATTCAGAAGGAAAGGATGTCCCTTTGTATCTATATGCAGGAGCTGCATCAGATAACAATGCCTTTTTATTCTTTGAGGGAGCATGGAATGTACTTCAACCAAAAATTGCGGATGGAACATTCAAAATTGCTAACTCAAGTGAAGCAGAAAAGTTAAAAGATAAGCAAGAGCTTAGTCGTGATGAAATGAGTAAAATCTTAGGCCAGGTTACAACAAACTGGGATCCAAACGAAGCGAAAAATAAAGCACAAACTCATTTAACAGCGGTAGGAACAGACATGAAGGGCGATGTTGCTGTCTTAGCGCCTAATGATGGAACTGCCCGCGCAATTGCTGATGTTTTCGCTTCTGATGGAGATATTTCTAGTTATACCGTGACAGGACAAGATGCAGAAAAGGCATCTATTCAATATGTGATTGATGGAAAGCAATCCATGACCGTATTTAAAGATGTTCGTACCTTAGTAACGGACGCAATGGGGATTGCTGTTGATATCTTAGATGGAAAATCACCAGAAACTACAGGTTCTTATGATAATGGAGCGATTGAAGTAAGTGCGAAGCAAACAAATGTCATTGTTGTAGATCAAGATAATGTCCAAACAGAATTAATTGACTCAGGCTATTATGAAGCAAGTGAATTTACAGGATTAAAGTAATTTTATAGAAGGGACTTCCAAAAAAAATGTTCGACCTCCATTGGCTATATCGATTGCTTTTGGTGATTGATATATCAAGGGAGGTCGGCCCTTTCATCCATTCCCTTGTCAGCTTTTAAAGGAGGAAGAAAATGAGTGAATATATTCTTGAAATGAATGGGATCACAAAAGAATTTACAGGAGTTAAGGCGTTAAGCAATGTGAATTTCAAGGTTAATAAAGGAGAGATTCATTGTTTAATAGGAGAAAATGGAGCTGGTAAATCGACTTTGATGAAAGTGTTGAGTGGAGTCCATCCATATGGAACGTATGAGGGGGATATTGTCTTTGAAGATGAAATTCAACAGTTTCATAAAATTAGTGACAGTGTGAAAACAGGGATTGTCATTATTTATCAAGAGCTTGCTTTATTTCCTGATTTATCAGTGTATGAAAATATTTTCGCTGGCAATGAAGTGAAGCAAGGTGGAGTAATCAATTGGAACCAAACGATTGTAGAGTCAAAGAAATTACTAGAAAAAGTAAAACTGGATGTTGCTCCAGACACACTTGTAAAAGATTTAAGTGTCGGGAAAAGACAGCTAATTGAAATTGCTAAGGCATTAAGTAAAGATGTAAAGCTTCTTATCTTAGATGAACCGACAGCTGCATTAAATGAGGATGATAGTGAAAATCTTCTTCGCTTGTTAAAGGAACTAAAGCATCAGGGGATTACTTGTATTATGATTTCCCACAAGCTAAAGGAAGTTATCTCGATAGCAGATAAAGCGACTGTCCTTCGAGATGGCCAAACGATTTGTACCCTAGAAGCTGCTAAAGGAGAAATTACAGAGAATTTTATTATTAAAAACATGGTTGGTCGAGAAATTGAGGATATTTATCCAAAACGAAATAAGAAAGAAAAAGGAACCCCTATTTTAGAGCTGAAAAATTGGAGTGCCTTTGATCCTCAATTAGGGAGAGATGTGGTAAAGAATATTAATCTCCATGTGAAAAAAGGGGAAATAGTTGGGATAGCAGGCTTAATGGGGTCAGGACGAACGGAGCTTGCATTAAGTATATTTGGAAATGCAAAATCGTATAAGATTCAGGGTCAAATGTATTTGAATGGGGAACCGCAAAAATTTAAACATACGAGTGATGCTATTCAAGCGGGAATAGCGTATGTAACAGAAGATCGTAAAGGAGACGGATTATTCTTGCTGCAAGATATTAAGAGTAATATCTCCGCTGCAAATTTGAAAGGAATTGCGCAAAAAGGAGTCATTAATGAAAATGAGGAAATTAAGGTTGCTGACTCCTATAAAAAGTCGCTTCATATAAAAGCTTCATCACTTGAACAGTTCGCAGGTAATTTAAGTGGAGGAAATCAGCAGAAAGTCTCACTTGGAAAGTGGCTCTTTGTTGCCCCAAAACTATTAATCTTAGATGAACCAACCCGTGGCATTGATGTTGGTGCTAAATTTGAAATTTATACTGTTATGAATAAGCTGATTGAAGAAGGATTAAGCATCATCATGATTTCTTCTGAGCTAGGAGAGGTGCTTGGCATGAGCGACCGAGTGTATGTCATGGCGCAAACAGAATTAAAAGGTGAATTGTCTATAGAAGAAGCGAATCAAGAAAACATTATGCAGCTGGCAACACAATAGGGAGGGTGGAAGGATTATGTATCAAGAAGCAAAAGCACTTATTCGAGCGAATATTCGTGATTATGGAATGTATATCGCTTTGTTTGTTATTATTCTTACGTTTACGATTATGACAGACGAACTATTTATCTCTTCGCGAAATATAAGTAATTTACTAGACTCAGCAGGATATATAGCCGTGCTTGCAGTTGCGATGACATTGATTATAGTTATTCGTCATATCGATTTATCTGTTGGATATGTTGCGGGATTTCTCGGGGCGATTGCCGCAATCCTACTGACACAGGCAGGCGTATCTGTATATATTTCCATCCCCATCATTCTCATTCTAGGAATTGTAGTAGGATTATTTAATGGGCTGTTAGTAGCACAAGTAGGCATACCATCCTTTGTGGCTACTTTAGCAGGAATGCTGATTTTTCGGGGTGCTTTATTGCAAGTAACGGAAAAAACAGGAACTATTATTATTCAAAATGATGCATTTAATGCAATTGGCAATGGATATATTCCATCCATGTTTGAAGTAAATGGACTGCATTTTTTATCCTTATTGGTAGGGTTAATAGGGATTCTGCTCTATATTTATAGCGAAATAACAAATAGAAGGAAAAAATTAAACTATCAATTCGATGTATTGTCTAAACCGATGTTTATTTTAAAATTAGCATTTGTTTCAATCATTATTGCTTATATTACATGGATTCTTGCTGGGTATAATGGATTTTCTTGGACCGTTATTGTAATGCTTGCAGTTGTTTTTGTGTATCATTTCTTGACTACGAAAACAGTACTTGGAAGACATATTTATGCAGTCGGAAGCAATCCAGAAGCTGCTCACCTTAGTGGGATTAATGTCAAAAAAATTACTTATATTGTTTTTGGATCCATGGGAATGATGGCAGCATTATCCGGTATTTTATTCACGGCTCGTCTTCAATCAGCAACCACAACAGCCGGTACTCTATTCGAATTAGATGCCATCGCTGCTGCCTATGTAGGGGGAGTTTCAGCTGCTGGAGGAGTTGGAAAAGTAACAGGTGCTATTATTGGTGCAATCGTTATGGCATCACTTTCAAGTGGGATGAACTTACTAGGTGTTGGAATATCTTATCAATATATGATTAGAGGCGGAGTTTTAGCAGGTGCGGTTATATTTGATGTAATGACGAGAAAGTCAAAATAAACTAGAAGGAGAGACAGCGGTCTCTCCTATTTTCCGCTTTTTCACTAGGACAAGCCTATGCCACGTTTTTCACTAATCCCTTTTTTGCTGTTATTTCCCACTAGATAAATGACATTACTTTTCCCAGAAAAGATAACTATTGAACAATTTACAAAGGATGCTATGATGAGTTTGTGGGATACAATTAATGGAAGGAGACTGATCTTTTGCGAAAAACAATTATGGTTATATTTTTAACGGTCATCCTAATTCTTTGTTATTTTACATTTGATGCAGCAAAAAATGTTTTTCGTGCGGATTGGCAATTCCCCTCTGATGATAGGATGAACAATCAAGATCAGCAGCGTCTTGTCTTAATCACTCAGGAAAGGGATACTCCTTTTTGGGATAAAGTAGCAAAGGGTGCGAAGAAGCAGGCGGAAATTGAAGAAGTTAGTCTTGAAGTTTGGGGGAGCTATAGCCATAATCAGGAAGATTTTCTGAAAAACGTCGAAATAGCGATTCAATCGAAAGTAGATGGAATTATTGTTCAGGGGTTAGATACGGATGAGTTTAAGAATTTGACAAAAATAAAAGCCTCCTTTTATGGAGTTCCTATCATTACTGTTGCCAATGATGTTCCGATAGCTGACAGTTTGCGAAGAACTTATGTAGGGTCCGATCAATTTTCAGCTGGAAAAATGATTGCAGAGCAACTAGTAAGGGATATGGGATCAAAGGGGAAGGTTGTTCTCATGCTTGAATCCCAGGAGGAATATTTTCAAAAACAACGATTGAAAGGCATAGAGGAGATACTTAAACAATATAAAGATATTAATGTTGTGTATGCAAAAACAATTGATACAACGAAAGAGCAAGTAGTTGTGACAACACAGGATATTTTAAATAAGGAACCTGATACGAATGCGTTCATTGCTATTAATGCAAATGTTTTGGGAACTTTGGTTAAAGAAATTAGTAAGCGTTACCAAATAGATCCTTATTATATATATTCCTTTGATGATGGACCGGAATCCATCTCCCTATTAGAAGAGGGAACCTTAGATGCCATGGTAGAGCAAACTCCTGAAGCAATGGGAGAACAGAGTGTCCAGTTAATGATGGAATGGCTGAACGGTGAAAAAGTTCCGTTAGATAAAAATGGCTATCTTACAGATATAAAGATACAAAAGGCGGAAAATACAAATGAATAGTATTCAGAAAAAAATTCTTCTGCTCACAACCATTGTCTTGATTATCATGTCTGTTATATGGATTGCGCTTACTTACTATAATCACAAGACGCAACAACAGTATAATGAGATTTTGCAGCGTTATTTAAAACTAAACGAAGTTACCACTAGTAGCCAGAATGTCATTACTGATATAAATAACTACATGATAAAACCATCTGAAGAAAATATGTCTCAGCTTAACCAAAGTAAGAAGAGAATGGAAGAAGCAAAGCAAGGTGTTATTACACTAAGAAATGAAGAAAACAATTTTACCTTAACAAACTATGTTCATTTAATGGATAGTTTTATTGAAACAACCAATCGACTTCTGCTATTTTTATCAGAAAATGACAGTGAAGCGGCAGCTCAGGAATTTTCTGAAGTAACAAGCATATCAACATATATTTCAGAGATGTCTTTATCTTTAGTAGATACAGAGCTAAAGACCTATGACCGTTTTTATAGAGGTATTATTAAACAGTCAGGTGAAGTAATGAAATTAGGAATCTTCCTTTTATTATTAATCATGTGTGTATTGTTTTTGGTAACATATTGGTTTTCTCTAACTATTACTAGACCAATATTTAAGCTAACCCAGGCAGCAAACGAATTGTCTAAGGGCCGATTTGATTTGCAGGTGAAAGTAGAAACAAAAGATGAGATTGCCTTTCTAGCGAGAACCTTTGATCGAATGAGAAAGAACATTAATATGCTAATTTCAGAAATAAAACATAAGGCACAGTTAGAGCATGAATTACAGCAGAGCAAAATATTACTGCAAGAAAGTCAATTTAAAAGTTTACAGAGTCAAATCAGTCCCCATTTTCTGTTTAACACCTTAAATACGATATCTAAAAAGGCTTATTTAGAAGGTTCAGAAGAAACAAGTGATTTATTAGTTAGTGTAGCAGGAATTCTGCGCTACAATTTAAAGCAATTAGATCGGTCGGTGACACTGCGAGAGGAAATAATGGTGGTAAGGCAATATATGGATATACAAAAAGCAAGATTCACAGATAGATTACGATTTTTTATGGAGATAGATGAATGCTGTCTAGATTGGAAAATTCCGTCGTTAACTTTACAGCCAATTATTGAAAATGCAGTTATTCATGCAGTGGAACCAAATGAGGATGGTGGAACAATTTGGGCAAGAGTAATCGATGAGAGGGATACAGTCCTAATCGAAATTGAAGATGATGGGATTGGAATACATAAGGATAAAATAAACCTATTACTTACAGAGGATTCACAGCTAGTTGAAAATAAATCAAAAGGCATTGGAATAGGATTTAGCAATGTAGTAAAAAGATTACGACTGTTTTACGGCGAGGAAGATGTCATAACGATTAAGAGTGAGATTGGCTCAGGAACTAAGGTGATCATTCAAATTAAAAAATAGGGTGTGGGATGATGATAAAACTCCTCATTGTAGATGATGAACAAATAGAGAGAGATGGAATGGAGGCAATCATAAAAAAAGGTTTTCCTGATACAAAGATAATGCAAGCGAAAAATGGAAAAATGGCAATCGAATTAGCGGAAACATTTCGACCTGATTTAATACTAATGGATATTAAAATGCCTGGCATCAATGGCTTGGAAGCAATGGAAAGGATTATCGCAAGCAATTCAATGGTTCGTTTTATTATGGTCACTGCTTTTGATACGTTTGAATATATGCGTCAATCCATAAAGCTAGGAGTGAAGGATTATATTCTTAAACCGAGTAGAGCAAGTGAAATTATTACAACGGTCGGAAAGGTTTTTCAGCAGATTAAAGAGGAACATAGAGCAACTATCGTCAGAAAATATCAAGAGGAAGCATTTTTGAAAGCGTTATCTCTAGTGGAGACTGATGTAGTAACACAATTATTATTCGATCATGTCCACGAAGTGCATGTTGATATGCTTGTAGAAATGTTAGAGACGCCATCTACACAGGAAATGTTTGTCATGCTAGTGCTAATGCCAACAGGGGGAGAGTCTCTTTATTCGGTCATAAAAGAGAAAATTAGAGAAACGAAAAGCTGCTGGGTAGGTGCCCTTTATGGTAGTCATCTTCCTATCATTGTGTTTAGAGACGAAAAAGTTTCTTATCGTTCACAGGCAACTTCTCTAGCTCAACAAGTGCTTTCCATTGTTAAACGTACGAAGAAAGCGGATTGTTTTATTGGAATAGGGAATGTTTCGGATTCCTTAGAGAAGGTTCGCCAGTCGTACCATGAAGCTCTATTTGCGACGATGGATATTTCCTTACCAACAAAATATCGTTTTTATTCAGAAGAAGCAGCATCTTCAAGTGATGCGATGAGTGGAAGATTAATAGAGCACCGGAAAAAGGAATTTGCTGACCAAATTCGAATGGGGCAATGGGAGAATGTACGAAAATATATTTTATATGTTCTGCAGCACTATGAAAGAGAAGCGGCAGACGTATTGCATACACAGCAACGAATATTAGAAATTCTTTGGATTATATCGCGAGTGATGGAAGAAATGGGAATGGAGACAGATCCCCCTTTATATGCATATAAGCCTTTAAACTATCGAGAATTGCAAGTAGAAACAACGAGATTACTCGATGAAATGGTTCATTCTTTTAGACAAAGAACAGAACGATTGGAAGCAGATGCGATTCATCAGTTGAAGCAATATATTCTTTCCCACTCTCAAGAAGATATATCCTTAGATTCATTGGCTAGGAAAGTCGGTCTTAGTCCTATTTATATAAGCAAGATTTTTAAAGAAAAGCAAGGGGTTAACTATATTGATTTCTTAACAGAATGTCGAATTGAAAAGGCAAAGGAATTAATAAGAGATACGGATAAAAGTATAAAAGAAATTACCTTCGAAGTTGGCTACCATGATCCCAACTATTTTAGTAAAGTCTTTAAAAAGCTGTGCAATATGTCACCAAAGGAATATCGGAAGTTATTATTAGCGAATAAGACATCCTAGATACTTCTTTGATTAACAAGACCATTAGAAGAAAGAGCTAAAGTGATTAAAATAGGAGAGAGTTGGATGAGACGGATAGGAAAACAAACATTGTTCATTCTGTTACTATGCTTAACAGGTATTTTTGCTGGCTGTTATAAGGAACAAGGAAAACAGGAAGGGTATTTGCCGTCTAAGGCTACTTCCAAAACAATAGAAGCAAAAGAAGAGACTAAAAAGCTTAAAATAGGATTTTCAATGGATACCCTGAAAGAAGACAGATGGCAAAGAGACAGAGATTTATTTAAAGAAGCAGTGGAAGAACTAGGTGCAGAAGTAGAAAGCGTTGCTGCGAATGGTGATGACGCTTTGCAAATTCTACAGGCAGAGACGTTAATAAGCAAAGGGGTCGATTTATTAGTCGTAGTCCCACATAATGCAGAAGCAATGGCAACTATTGTGAACAAAGCTCATTCGTCTGGAATAAAGGTTCTCTCGTATGATCGATTAATAAAAAATGCCGAAGTCGATTTATATATTTCCTTTGATAATGAAATGGTTGGAACATTGCAGGCGGAAGCAATTACAAAATTAGTGCCAAAAGGGAAGTATGTATACATTGGAGGAGCAGATACGGATAATAATGCCCATCTTATTAAAAGAGGCGTATTTCAAGTTTTACAACCTTTTATAGATAGAGGTGATATTACCGTAGTGTATGATCAATGGTCAAAAAACTGGAATCCAGAATATGCATACAGTAACATGGAAGAGGCTTTAAAAGCAAATGACAATAAAATAGATGCTGTTATCGCGGCAAATGACGCAACTGCTGGAAGTGCCATTAAAGCACTTAAAAAATATGGACTCGAAGGGAAAATTCCTGTTGCTGGACAAGATGGCGATCTTCCAGCAGCACAACGGATAATCCAAGGAACTCAAACGATGACTGTATATAAGCCAATTAAAGCATTAGCTGAAGAAGTAGCTCAAATTGCTGTTCGGATGGCAAATGGAGAAATGATCCCTGTGGAGAATAAGGTGAATAATGGGAAAATAGAGGTTCCGACTATCTTGCTTTCACCAGTTGCTGTAACAAAAGAAAATATGGAAGAAACAATCATAAAAGATGATTTTCATTCAAAAGAAGAAGTGTATAACAAATAAACGATTTCGTACCTATTTAGAGGTTATTGCATGTTCCATATGAAGAAGAGGGTATAATAGAAAATATCCAAATAACGATTGGAAGGGAGCTAATATGAGTAATAGTGAAATGAAAATAAATGCTGGCTGGAATTTTGATAACAGCTATGCTCGTCTTCCAGGTGTTTTTTATTCTGAAATGACGTTAAATCCAGTCAGTTCGCCAAGCTTGGTGAAGCTAAATTACGATTTGGCAAAGACATTAGGATTAAATACGGAACAATTGCAAAGCCCAGAGGTGATACAAGTATTAAGTGGTAATGAGATTCCGGAAGGAGGCTTTCCTCTTGCACAAGCGTATGCAGGGCATCAATTCGGCCATCCAACGATGCTTGGAGATGGAAGGGCAATGTTGATTGGTGAGCATATTACGCCGACAGGTGATAGAGTTGATGTTCAATTAAAAGGTTCTGGCCGCACTCCGTATTCTCGCGGAGGAGATGGGCGAGCTGCTCTTAAGCCAATGCTGAGAGAGTATATTATAAGTGAAGCAATGCATGGACTTGGTATTCCAACAACAAGAAGTCTTGCAGTCTTGGCAACTGGAGAAAAGATTGTTCGTGAAACAGATTTGCCAGGAGCAATTTTAACGAGAGTTGCAGCAAGCCATCTGCGCGTAGGGACCTTTCAATATGCAGCTTCCCTTGATTCGAAGAAGGAACTAAAAGCCCTTGCAGATTATGCGATTGACCGCCACTTTCCAACGATTGAGAAAGATGGAAATCACTATTTAGCAATGTTTAAAGAGGTGATTAAACGTCAAGCTATCTTAATTGCAAAGTGGCAGTTGGTAGGATTCATCCATGGTGTTATGAATACGGATAATATGACAATCAGCGGAGAGACGATTGACTATGGTCCTTGTGCATTTATGGATACCTTCCATCTAGAGACGGTGTTTAGTTCCATCGATGTCCAAGGGCGTTATGCATATGGAAATCAGCCGAAAATCGCTGGCTGGAACCTGGCGAGGTTTGCGGAAGCCTTGTTGCCATTACTGCATGATAATGTGGAAAAAGCAGTGGAACTAGCCCAAAATGAATTATATGCATTTAATACGTATTATCAAGAGCATTGGCTTGATGGCATGAGAGGAAAGCTAGGATTACAAGCCAAAGAAGAAGAACAAGATGCAGAACTAAGTGAGAAGCTCCTTGGCATCATGCAAAATAATCGAGCTGACTTTACCGATACTTTCCGCTTTTTAGCATTAGGTGAAGTAGATAAATTGGAGCTAAGTAAAAATCAAGCATTTATTGATTGGCACAAGGCTTGGAAGGAAAGAATAGAGAGCCAAGAAGGTGGGGAAGTAGGCGCACGTAAAAAAATGAAAAAGCATAATCCAGTCGTCATTCCTCGTAACCACCTTGTAGAAGCAGCTCTTGATGCTGCAGAAGACGGGGATTTAAGTGTAATGGAAGAATTATTGCAAATGCTTTCTAATCCATATGCTTATACAAAAGAACAAATAGAATACGGCATAGCCCCACAGCAAGTAAATCCAACGTATAAAACCTATTGTGGGACGTGATAAAGATAGTTACAGAAAAAGGAACTGTCCAAAGAGTTCCTAAAAAAGAAATCGAGAATAAAGTTCGTCAGTAAGTGTTGAAAAGAACTTTGATGGCAGCTTATTTGTTATGTTAACTGCTAGGACCTTGTTTAATTAAAGCGACACAAAGAGAAACACTCTCTGAGCCCGAACAGAAGAAAAAAGCCGTCAATGATAACAGAGAATCGCTCTCTGTGCCCCAACACAAAAAAAACAACAGCCAAAGGTAACAGAGAAGGCACCTCAAAGTCCATATAATCAAAACGAACAAGAAGATTGGCCGAACATTGTTTGATAAGCTGAAACTGATATAATGCCTCGCCCGATAATGCTATGATATCAACATTATCGGGTTTTATTTTGGTTGAAAATTCGATGAAAAGACTTTAAAAAAGCCAATCCCCTTCGATCAAAGTGTTTAAAAACTTATCTTCGAGCAAGGAAAAACATCTGCGAACCATCGCAGCACTTCGTTATGATGTCCAATAATCTGCTCTGCTGTTAATAAATTCGTATCCCAAGTGCTATGGGCATCAGACACGAGGGTCACTTTAAAATCATTGCTAAAAGCACTTCTACAAGTTGTATCCACACATGCTTCTGTTTGAATCCCAGTGATAATTAAATGCTCCCTTTCTAACTTCTTTATTTCTTTCTTTAAAGAAGTGTGAAAAAATGCATCTGGCGTTGTTTTCTGAATGATAATATCCTCCTTTTCTGGAGCGATTTCGGGATGGATTTCCCAACCATGTGTACCATATTCCAGCGGTTTACCAATTGCTGATTGATGCTGTATGTAAAAGACAGGTGTTTTTGTGAAGCGTGCTTGATCCAGTAAAGATTTGATACGACGAAGTAATTGCTCGCCATTATGTACGACATTCCCTTTTTGAAACATGCCATTTTGGACATCAATAATCAAAAGTGCTTTTTTCATTCTTTTCCCCCTATATATAAGTTTCGAAAGTACCCAATTGTTTATTGTGATACACCACATCTAACGTTCGCTTTTTTTCTCCTTTTCTCCTTATTATGCCAGTTCTTTATGAAAATTAGAATAAGAAGTGATTGGGCCTTGATTCTAAGGAGAGAATAGGAAAATGAAACTTTTTCTACATCCAATCAGTATATGTATATATCATCCTTTTTCAAGGGTAGGAAAGCAGTAAGAGGATAATTAAGTTATTATTAGTATATTGATAGATAAATAAATTGAGGTGATTAACTTGATCCTTCATTATAAATGTCCAAATTGTGGGGGAGACATGAGCTTTAATGCAGATACTGGCAGTTTATCTTGCCCTAGCTGCGGAAATGAAGAGAATATTGAAAACTATCCAGAAAACTTAATGTCTGCATCATTTGAAGAAAATGAAGTAAAGGAGTACCATTGTGACAACTGTGGTGCAGTGTTATTAACAGAAGCAGATACTACGGCAACCAATTGTAGTTTTTGTGGTGCGGGAATAGTGATCGCCGATCGGTTGGCAGGTGTGCTTGCCCCTAAAAAAGTAATTCCTTTTACCATCAGTAAAGAAGAGGCCATCATAGCCTTTCGAAAATGGTGCAGAAAAGGACTTCTAACACCAAAAGGATTTATGAGTGCAGATCGGATAAAAAGCATTACAGGTATGTACGTTCCATTTTGGCTTTATGATTTAAATAGTGATGTGGATGTAACAGCATCATGTACGAAGGTTCGGACTTATACAAGTGGGGATTATATTTATACGGAAACGAAGTATTATGAAGCCTATCGGAAAATAAATTTAGATTATGTGAAAATTCCAGTAGATGCTTCTGAAAAAATGAATGACGAGCTAATGGATAAATTAGAGCCTTTTCCTTATGAACAGCTAAAAGATTTTAAAACACCTTATCTTGCTGGCTTTATATCGGAAAAATATAATTATACAGATTCAGCGTTATTGCCGAGAGCAAAAGATAAAATTAGTGATTATGTTGATTCCTTTGTGCACTCCACTTTCGCTGGATATCATTCGATTCATTATCGAGATAAAAATATTGATACGAGAGCGGTGCGAAGTGACTATGTGTTACTTCCTGTATGGATGGTAAGCTATGATTATGAAAACCAAGAGCATATTTTTGCGATGAATGGGCAAACAGGAAAAGTAGTAGGAAAACCGCCAATTAGTAAAGGAAAAGTGGCATTATGGTTTAGTGGAATTGCCGCTAGTTCCTTCCTAGCATTAAAATGTGTCTCCTTCTTTATGGGAGGTGGCTTCTTTTGAGAAAGTTGTTAATCAAGTATAGTAGTTTCCTTTTTATTGCCTTGGCAATAATGTCCATTTTTTCTGGTATGACAGTAAAGGCGGCTTCAGAAAACCAAAAGCAATTTGTTTTTGATCAAGCAATGCTTTTAACAGATACGGAAAGAACAGAACTAGAAAGCTTGGCAGTGGAATTAGGGGAAGAAACGGAAACGGCATTATTGGTACTAACATTAGATGGTATAGATGGAAAAGACATCAAGAAATACGTTGAGGATTATTATGATGATGAGGCACCTGGCTATGATCAGCCTTTTGGAAATACAGCTATTTTGGCAATTGACATGGAACAAAGGGATATTTATTTGGCCGGCTTTAAAAAGGCAGAAGATAATTTGGATAATGCTACTTTAGATTATATTCGGGAACAAATAACGCCAGCTTTATCTGAAGGTGACTATTTTGAGGCGTTCTCAACCTTTATGCATGAATCAGCCTATTATTTGGTTGATGATCCAGCAAATTTAGAAAATGATTATGATTACAGTGGAATTGCTGACTCTCGAAATGAATATATCGAAGGAAATAGTTCAAATGGGATGCTAGGACTTCTTTCTCATTGGGGCTTCCAATTGATTGTTTCTATTGTGCTTGCGGGAATTGTAGTGAGTATTATGGTCTTCCGATCAGGCGGAAAAGTAACGGTAAATGGCAATACGTATATGGATAAACGAAATTCAAAGATTATAAATAGACATGATCGCTTTATTCGAAAAACAGTGACAAAACAACGAAAGCCACAAAATAATTCAGGTGGTGGTGGAGGGATTACTGGTGGTGGTCACTCCCATAGTGGAAGTAGAGGGAAATTCTAAACAGTTATTTGAATAATGAAAGGGGATAGAACGATGTCATTTTTTCGCAATCAATTTGCAAATGTTGTGGAATGGGAAGAATTCAGAGAAGATATGATCTTCTATAAATGGAAAAACCGTGAAATTAAGAAGGGCAGTAAATTAATTATTCGCCCAGGGCAAGACGCTATCTTTTTAAACAATGGCAGTATAGAGGGAGCATTCCAAGAAGATGGAGAGTATGATATTGAGTCACAAATCGTCCCATTTTTATCAACTTTAAAAGGTTTCAAATTTGGATTTAACAGCGGAATGCGTGTAGAGGTGCTATTTGTCAATACAAAGGAATTTACGGTTAAATGGGGTACGAAAAATGCGATAAATATACCAGCAACTGGACTTCCTGGAGGAATGCCAATTCGAGCGAACGGAACCTTTCAATTTAAAGTAAATGATTATATTTCTTTAATTGATAAAATCGCAGGAATTAAGAACCAGTATTTAGTGGAAGATGTAAAAATACGCATTATCTCCGTTCTAGATCAGCTTCTTATGAAATGGATTGTCACAGAAGGAAAGGATATGTTTAATCTGCAGGCAAATGCCTTTGAAATTGCTAAAGGCATAAGAGAAGATTTAGATAGTCAAATGGCCGAAAGCGGACTTTCTATCACAGGCTTCCAAATCATGAGCTTTAGCTATCCGAAGGAAGTACAGGATATGATTAATAAAAATGCATCCCATGGAATGGTTGGCAATATTGATAAATATCAACAAATCTCCATGATAGATAGCATGTCTAGTGGGAAAAATTCTGGTGGTGGAACGGCATCTGACATGGCTGGAATGATGATGGGCATGAATATGGCTAATCAAATGATGGATAAAATGAATAAGCAAAATCAAAATCAGCAGCAAAATCAACAACCAGCATCGGAACCAGCATCGGAACCAGCACCACAGAGTCAGGAGAAAAAGCAGCGACCGAATTTCTGTCCAAATTGTGGGACGAAAACAGGGGAAGGGAATTTTTGCTCCAATTGTGGACATAAGTTAGTATAAAAATGGATACAGGACGGTTCTACTCGTTAGCGAGCCGTCCTGTTTTTTTGCGTGAATGTTCTTAACAAAAAATAAATTTAAGGGGATAATACTAATATCTTAATAAATAATTTGTATTAAAGAGGGAAGTAAATGAGCAACGAGAATAATATGGAGCGACGATTAAACACATTTATACAAGTATCGAAAAATATTACGACAAATGATAGTCTAAAGGAATTGATTCAGCAAATTATCGAAGACGTTATTGGCGCTATTGATAAGGCAGATGCAGGATTTTTATTGCTTTGGAATGAGGAAAATCAGTATTTGGAAATTGAGGCTGCCGTTAATTTTAAGGAAGATATTTATTTGCAAAATAAGCTGCTAGAAGGAGAAGGGATTAGCGGAACCGTTTTTGCAGAAGGTAGAAGCATGTTAATCAATACAATCGACGAAATTGAAAAAGCAATGTCCAATATGCGGAATAAGACACTTCAATATTATCTGAAATCGACGGTTCATGCTTTAATGCCAGTTAGCTGTATGTCTGTGTTGCTTGTTTATCAGCAGCAAAAAATTGGCGTTCTTACGATTGATAACTTTAAAAATGAAGGCTTTTTCACAGAAGAGGATTTACGATTTCTAGAAGCAATCGGGAGTCAAATAGCCATCTCTATTGTAAATGCACGTGCTTTTTATGAAAAACAACAAAGAGCTCTACAGTTAGAAACAATTCTTAAACTGCATAATCAATTAAATGAGACAGTGCTAGAAGGAAACGGGATGCAATCACTTGTAAAAAGTCTTGCCCGAAATCCAAATGATTGCATTTATTATTTTGATTCATTAGGTCGGCTTGATATATCTCATCCAACCTCTAGCGGCGATGTTTCATTTTTAAGCGACTGGCTTAGGGAAAATCGGAAAGTCCTGCAAATCCAGCAGCTACAGAAAATATATAAAAGGGAGGAGTTGTTTGGACAGGCATTATCTGTGCAATCTTCATTTGGAACAATTGGTTATTTAGTGATTACAGGAAAAAGCGTTCCACTCGATATTGTGGGAGAGCTTTCCTTTCAGCATGCTGCTTCTATTATTGCGATTGAGCAAATAAAGCTCCAAGAACAATTAAAGAGCAGACAAGCGGAAAAGGAAGCTTTATTAAAAGATATTTTAAACTTGAATTTAACTACAGAGGTTCAAGGCTATTTAAAAAAACAGGAGATGATTCCTTCCAAGTACTTTGTCTTTCTTGTAATCAAAAGCAAGCAGCATTCTTTTGAAGAACTAACGCAGTTTCATTTGCTAGAGGAAGGGATGCGGCAAGTATTCAAAAAAGAATTTTCAGTGATGATTTTCCCAAATCGAAATAAACTATTTCTGCTGTTAGGCGCAAAGAAGGAAGATTCGGGGAATGTTCAAGTTGTTAGACAATATATAGAACGATTACAAGCGAGCTATAAGGATATACTCGTTTATATTGGCCGTCCGGTTTACTCGATGCGTCACCTCCCCATCTCCTATAAAGATGCTGAATTATTAGAGAAAGAGATGGATCCCATTCAAAAAGAGGAATCGGTGTTTGACTTTCAAGCTCTTGGCTATAAGCGCTACTTATTTAATGTACCAGAAGAAGAAGCAGAATACTTTGTAGAAAATATTTTGGGACCTATTCTTTCCCAAGTAAATAATCGAACAAAAAATGAATGGTTGAGTACCTTACAAAGCTACTTATATTCGAATAAAAATGTCTCAAAAACAGCTGAAATAATGCATCTTCACCAAAATACGGTCTACTATCGAATTCAACAAATTCAGGAAAAATTGAACTGTGACTTTGATAATCTAGACCACTTAACTAATTTAAAGGTAGCATTGTTTTTGTATGAACGACAAGAACAAGGAACGATGGGGAATGAAGAGTATTAACAAACAGCATTACGGAAACATTCCTCTTAAAAAGCTATTGAAAAGCCAAACAATCATACGAAAACTTTCGTGTAATTGTTTGGCTTTGTCTTTGGCTAAAATACATATGTCCCAGCTTCTTTTTCCTTTTATTCGTTAATCAAGCTTTCTTGTTTAATTTCGACAGACTCATTCTTTAAATAGTGTAATGCTGCAGTTCCTAGTGTCTTGGCTGCGATTAAAAGTGACCGCTCATCAATATTGAATCTAGGATGATGATGTGGATATACTTCTTTCCAATTAGGATCCATGGCACCTGTAAAGAAGAAGGCGCCTTTTACATGCTGTAAGTAGTATGCGAAATCTTCTCCGCCCATAAGTGGATCACAAATTCTTACTTGTTGCACTTCTTCTATTTGTTCTGCATGCTTGATAATAAAGTCTGTTTCTTCTTGATGGTTCACAACAGCAGGATAGCCACGTTTAAAATGATAATCATAAGTTGCATCAACCATCTCACAGGATGCCTTGATGACATTTCCAATTTCCTTCTCGATTAAGTCACGAGCTTCATCGTGGAATGTTCGCGCTGTTCCGCTTAATTTTACAGTATCAGCAATAACATTAAAGGGATTCTGCGCTTCAAAGCTACCAATAGAAACAACAGCAGGGTGTAATGGATTTACTCTTCTTGAAACAATTTGCTGTACATTTGTAATAAATTGGGCACCAATCATAATCGCGTCTTTCGTCATATGTGGCTCGGATCCGTGGCCGCCCTTTCCTTGAATGGTAATATCGAATTGGTCGGCAGCTGCCATAATAGGACCTGCGTTAATCATAATATTTCCAAGTGGTTCTGTTGCCCATAGATGGGTACCGAAAATAACATCCACCCCTTCTAAACATCCATCCTCAATCATTGCAATCGCACCACCTGGAGATAGCTCTTCCGCAAATTGATGAATAAAGACAATGGTTCCTTCGAAGTCTGCCTGCAGCTTGTTTAATGCTTTTGCTAATACTAATAAAGTAGCAGTATGACCGTCATGGCCACATGCATGCATGACCCCATCTACTTTAGATTTATAAGGAATATCATTTTCTTCCTGGATGGCAAGTGCGTCAAAGTCTGCCCGTAATGCAACTGTTTTACCTGGTTTGTTCCCTCTTAGTGTAGCAACTACACCGCGACCACCAACGCCAGTTCTAACTTCATGCCCTAATTTTTGATGATATTCTGCAATATAAGCAGGTGTATATACTTCGTGATAGGATAATTCTGGATGTTCGTGAAGATGACGACGAATTTCAATCATCTCCTGTTCGTATTCTTTTAAGAGTGAAAATAAAGCTTCCATGTTACTTACCCCTCATTTCCATTTTTTTAAAATTATATGTAGCATGGCAACCTAAATTTCAGGTTGCACATGGTGAATGTCTAAATTATTTTAAGAAGATAGGGTCTCCTGGTCCTAATGGAAGTCCACATAAATACCAGACTGAGAACAATAAAATCCAACTAATCGCAAAGAAGATAGAATAAGGAAGCAATGCTGATATTAGAGTTCCAATCCCAATCGACTTATCGTGTTTTCTAGCAAAAGCTAAAAGGATCGCAAAGTAGGCAAGCATTGGTGTGATTGGATTTGTGATAGAATCTCCAATTCGATAAGCCATTTGCGTTAATGCTGGGCTATAGCCTAAATACATAAACATCGGAACAAAGATTGTAGATAGTAATGCCCATTTTGCAGATGCGCTGGCAATTAATAGATTAATAAACGAACAAATAATGATGAAACCAATAATCATTGGCAGACCAGTAAAGTTCATCGCTTGAAGCAATTCTGCACCTTTAATCGCAAGAATCGGACCAATATTGCTCCAGCTAAAGTAAGCAATCATTTGTGCAGCGACAAAAGCTAGCACGATAAACGGAGCTAAGTCTGCAATGGATTTAAATAGTTTTTCCGCAATATCTTTATCACTTTTAACCGTTTTAGAGCCAATACCATATGCTAAAGCAGGTAATAAAAAGAAAAATAGCATGAGTGGAACGATTGAGGACATAAATGGCGAGTTAATAACAGAGCCTGTCTCTAAATCGCGTAGCCAACCATTTCTTGGAATAACCATTAATAAAATGACAGCTAAATAGATGATTAAGGTAATACCGGCAAAACGTAATCCTCTTTTTTCATTTGCAGTTACTTGGTCTAGTTGTTGTACTACACCTGTGTATTTGCCAAAGCGAGGTTCCACAAATTTTACGGTAACCCAAGTAGTGACAGCAACTAATAAAAAGGTAGAAATGATTAAGAAATAATAATTCATCGTAGGATTTCCAACATAATTAGGATCTACCGTTTTTGCAGCTTGTTCTGTAATGCCGGCTACTAATACATCTAAAGAATTAAGAATCAGATTTGCACTATAGCCACCAGCAATAGCTGCATAAGTGGCAATAAGACCCACAATAGGACTTCTTCCCACACTCATAAAAATAAGCGCTGCAATTGGTGGGAACACGATAAATGCCGCATCTGCTGCAATATTGCCAAGGACTCCTGTTAAAACAATAACAGGAAGGATTAATTTTTTTGGTGCACTTAACACCGTTTTTTTCATAACCGTTTGGATAAGACCTGTCGTTTCTGCAAGACCAACCCCTAGCATAATGACTAATACTAGTCCAAATGGAGGGAAGGAAGTAAAGTTGCTCACCATACTTGTTAAGATTTGAATAATACCTTCTCGATTCAGTAAATTAACTACTTCAATAGTCTCGCCTGAGCTAGGATTAGTAGCAGAGACACCAATTAAAGATAGTAAATAAGAAGCGACTAAAATAATGGCTGACATGATGACAAACAACGTAATAGGGTCAGGTAACTTATTACCTGCACGTTCAATGATGTTTAAAAACTTGTCCACTAGTTTTGTTTTACTAGGCGGTGTTGGTTCGGAATAGTTTGGATGTTTTTTTGCAAGTTCGCTCATATGTACCTCCGTGTTGTGAAGTGTTTTTGGATTTTTTAAAATTATACGAATATTTAAGAAAATAATCTATGGAATAAATTCTAAATTTCTTCCTTATTTTTGTGTTCAAATACAAAGAAGTAGTCGGATAGAGGCTTAGGAAAGATGCACCTTTACGGTTTACAATAAATAAAATATAAAGTAGTATGTAATAGGTTTAAAGATTACTAGCAAGGAGTTGAATTTTTATGAGTACTCGAATGTGTAAGGAACCTGATCCGGAACCCACGGCCATGAAAGAGGGAGTCATGAATAACCCTTCCTTTAGAAGTTTGAATGCTGATAAAGATTCAACTTTATTTGGCAGAGCATTTTGACTTCCTCTAAACAAGAGGAGGTAAGAACATGAGAAAAATTTATATTTCTACTGAAGAAGGAATGCTGAAAGAAACGGATAGCATGATGGATGGCTGCTGGATTAATTTAATTGCACCAACAGAAGCGGAAATTACAGAAATTGCTACCGGTTTAGATATTCCATTAGCGTTTATGAAAGATCCCTTGGATGAAGAAGAGCGTTCAAGAATTGAAAAGGATGGGGAAAATGTCTTAATTATCGTGAATCTTCCCCTTGTTTCCTTTGATGAGAAAAATATGCCTATTTATGACACAATCCCATTAGGTATGATTATTGCCAAGAATTGCTTTATTACGGTTTGCTTAAAGGATAATCCGATATTTCACCAGTTTTCTGAAGGCAGAATGAAGAGCTTTTTTACGTATAAAAAGACACGATTCTCCCTGCAAATATTATACTGTATGGCAACTGCCTATTTAAAATATTTAAAGCAAATTAGCAAGAAGACAGATACTATTGAAAAAGAACTTCACCAATCTATGAAAAACAAAGAGCTATTTTCCTTGCTTAATATCGAAAAAAGCTTGGTGTATTTTACCACTTCCTTAAAATCAAATAATATTGTCATGCAAAAAATGCTCAAAAGCAATTATTTGAAAATGTACGAAGATGATCAAGAATTGCTAGAAGATGTAATTATTGAGAATCAGCAGGCAATTGAGATGGCTGAAACCCATATGTCTATTTTAAGTGGGATGATGGACGCTTTTGCTTCTGTTATTTCAAATAATGTCAATATTGTCATGAAATTCTTAACATCTTTCACGATTATTTTGTCATTACCAACAATGGTTGCAAGCTTTTATGGAATGAATGTTCATATTCCATATCAAGATGTACCATATTCTTTTACAATTGCGATTATGATTTCCTTCCTATTATCAGGCGTAACTGCTTTGATCTTTTGGAAGAAGCGGTTTTTTTAATAAAGGGGCCTGCTCGTTGTCTCTAACTCCTCCATTTTGAAGTGGAGGAGTTTTCTAATAAAAGGAGCGGAATTCTTTAGGAGTATATCCTGTTTCTTTTTTAAAGGTGGCAACAAAGTGACTTGTATCATTGAATCCAGTTAGAAAGGTAATGTCTTTTATTTTTACATCTCTTTTTGTAACTAAAATTTCTTTAGCCTTTTTGATTCGATAAGCAAGTACATATTGATAGACGGAAATGCCAACAAATCGTCTAAAAAGCTTGTTCAAATACTGTGGCGATATAAAGAGCCTTCCTGCTATCTCGGAAATATCACATTTTTCTCCATAATTTGTTTCAATCCATTCGATAGTAGGGGAGATATATTGATGATATAAATCATTCTTTTGAAACGTTCTGTGTAAACCATGATCCCGGATATTTAGTAAGAAGTTATACACGTCAACGGAAAGCTTTTGCTGTACAGAGTTTTTGTTTTCGTTTTTTATATGTGATAACATCCTCTGCGTCCAATCACTATAGGAAAAATCAGGACAGTCATTTGCTAGATAGTAAGAGGAAGTACCAAGTATCTCGGCTATACTTGCGGAAAAAGTACCGTTAATTGTCATAAAGTTTGTGCGCCATCCTTTTGCTGAAATCGATTCATAAAAGTGGGGAACAAATGGTGCGATAAGTATCCCTTCTTGAGGATGCAATTGGATTTTTTCATTTGCAATCGTTACTTCCCCTAATCCTTCTGCTGTTTGTAGCCAGTGATAGTAAGGATATCCCTCTTCTCTTAAGACCATTGGTTGTTCCCACATATACCCAATGCTTTCAATGGAAAAAGGATTGAAATGATCTAGTAAATTAAAATATACTTCCATTTATGTATCCCCTTACAATAGTTTCATAATTTTATATAAACTAGTTACTCTTATTATACTTTTTCTCCATTTGCCTTTCTATAATGAATGTATAAAAAGTGCGGAGGGATGAAATATGGAGAAAAAATTGTTTAATCGTTTTTTGTATGGAGGAGATTATAATCCGAATCAGTGGCCAAAGGATATCTGGGAAGAGGATATGCGCATTTTTAAAAAGGCAGGAATTAATTCGGCAACAATCAATGTTTTTTCATGGGCAAAAATTCAGCCTTCGGAAGAAGTATATTATTTTGATGAGCTAGACGAAATCATAGAAATGCTAAGTAAGGATAGGTATGACATTATTCTCGCTACTTCTACTGCTTCTTTGCCTGCATGGATGGTAAAAAGATATCCTGAAGTGGCGCGAACCGATTATGAAGGAAGACATCATAAGTTTGGACAAAGACATAATGCTTGTCCGAACAGTCTTGTTTATCAGAAGTTTGCTAGCAAATTGGCAGGAAAACTTGCAGAAAGATATGGAAGCAATCCCCATGTAACCTGTTGGCATATTAATAATGAGTATGGGGGCGAGTGCTATTGCGAAAACTGTGAGAAGGCCTTTCGTGTATGGCTAAAAAATCGCTATAAAACGATTGAAGCACTAAACAAAGCATGGAACTTAGAATTCTGGGGTCATACTATTTATGAATGGGATGAAGTAGTATTGCCGAATGCACTAAGTGAAGGAATTGGCAGCGATAAAACCGCTTTTGCAGGAATATCTATAGATTATCGCCGTTTCAACTCGGATAGCATGCTGGAAAATTTCAAGATGGAACGAGATTCGATTCGGAAATACGATACTGAAACGCCAATCACTACAAATTTAATGGGTACTTACAAAAATTTAGATTACTTTAAATGGGCAAAAGAGATGGACATTGTTTCCTGGGACAATTATCCAAGCTATAATACACCATTAAGCTATACAGCGATGTGCCATGATTTGATGCGCGGGCTTAAAGATGGGCAACCATTTATGCTAATGGAACAAACCCCAAGTCAACAAAACTGGCAGCCTTATAATTCCTTAAAAAGACCAGGGAAAATGCGTGCGCAAAGCTACCAGACAATTGCCCATGGAGCTGACACCATCCAATTTTTCCAGCTACGCCGTTCAGTAGGGGCATGTGAAAAATTTCATGGTGCTGTCATTGAACATGTTGGACATGAAAATACACGAGTGTTTCGAGAAGTGATGGAGCTTGGAAAAGAACTACAGCAATTAGAGGAAATTCTAGGATCAACAATAAAAAGTAAAGTCGGCATCATGTTTGACTGGGAAAATTATTGGGCGCTGGAGTATACGAGTGGACCAAATAAAGATTTAACCTATGTAGACCAAATCCATCAGTACTATCAATATTTTTATAATGAAAATATTCTAGTCGATATGATTTCGGTCGATAGTGATCTCTCTAAATATGATGTGGTGGTAGCCCCAGTTCTTTATATGATGAAAGCAGGCTTGGCAGAGCGCATTACAGCGTTTGTTGAAAATGGAGGACAGTTTGTCACTACCTTTATGAGCGGTATTGTGAATGAATCAGATAATGTATACCTAGGAGGATACCCAGGACCATTGCGCAAAATAGCTGGAATATGGGTAGAAGAAATAGATGCATTAGCGCCAGAGCAAAAAAATGCCGTTGCATTTAATGATGGAAATGCATATACCTGTACGTTGCTATGTGACATTATTCATCTCGAAGGTGCAGAGGCCATTGCCACCTATAAAGAGGATTTCTACAGTGATACTCCAGCAATTACGAAAAATTCGTATGGGAAAGGGAATGTCTGGTATGTTGGCACACAAGTAGAGCAAGAGGGCATTGCCCATTTATTCGATCAAGTGATAGCAGAAACGACTGTAAAACCAATCTGCACGAACGGAAAAGGTCTAGAAATTACGAAAAGAGACACAGCAGATTCCTCCTATTATTTTGTTATTAATCAACATCCAAAGATACAGAAATTGCCAGAAGAGCTTGTTGGCAAACTAAATCTATTAACCGGAGAAGTAGTAAAAGAAGCACTAGAGCTAGAGCAATTTGCTGTGCTTTTATTGAAATAATAATTTTGCTGCACCGATGTTGGTGCAGCTTTTTGCTTTGGAGGTTTAGAGGGGGAGATTGGTGATTGATCCTGGATGAAGGCCGGGAGCTTTGGGGAAGCGGGAAAAGTGGTGTTTATGGAGGAGATGAAAACCAAAAATGATGACAGGAGAGGGAAAAATGGAGTTCATCCAGTCGATGAAAACCAAAATTGATGACAGGAGAGGAAAAAGTGGAGTTCATCCAGTCGATGAAAACCAAAATTGATGAAAGGAGAGGGAAAAGTGGTGTTCATCAAGCCGATGAAAACCAAAATCCATGCCAAAAGCTGGAAAAGTAGTGTTCACCAAACCAATGAACACCAAACCTCATGCCAAAAACAAAAAAGGTTTTCATCCCAAGCATGAAAACCGAATTTACAAGTGTAAAAGAAAAAGTGTCTTTACTAAACAGCTTTTCTCCAAAAACGAAAGAACCATTAACCGTGCAGTTTATTCTTCAACAGAGGAGTTTCCCATTCCATCACACAGGATTACTGTAATAAGTAATAAAATTAATATCTTGATTGTAATTTCCAAACCCTTTTCCAAATAAAGTAACGCCACCAAGATTGTGGGCATCTTCTTTTATTTCTACCTTTAAATCCCACATTCCACGTTGTTCTTCACGAAACTCGTCAATAGTAGTGTCTGATAATTTTTTCCCATCTGCATAAACACCATGCTTGGTAATGCGAATTGTTAGCAAGATGCCGTATTGATTGGTTTCATTCGGCCACCAATCAGGGGTGAAGCGACCTCTTGTATCAGAAAAGTCTCCTGGGCTAGTCCACATACACAGCTCTTTTCCATTTAAGGAGAACGTAATGTCAGATGGCCAAACATTATTGGAAAAAGGGAATTCTGATGATGCCTCTAATACAATATCAATCATCTCTAGCCTATCCGTCTTTTTTAAAATAGATGGAATGCGATATTCAATAAATCCCTTTGTAAACCAAAGGATAGCTGCTTGATTTTTTTGTGGATCCATAAAGTATTTGGGATCATCGTATTCGCCAATTGGATGTGTTGTGGTAGCAAGTCCGCATGTTGGATAAACATCAAAATTAAAATAATGCCCAACAGGAATTTCCTGTTTATAGCTTTCATAAGCAGAGTAGATCTTTTGTGGAAATTGTATTTCAATTCGATCTACTTTTAAGATAACAACTTTTTGCAGACCAGATTTACCAGGGATTGTTTCGGTTTTTACTAACCCTGCATCGCTCATTTTTGTAATATGTCTACTCACTATCGCACTACTTATATTCAATTCCTTCGCTAGTTCTCCAATATTCATTTTTTTCTTGGATAATAATTTAATAATGTTGATTCGAGTAGGACTGGATAGAACCTCGTACACAGGGATAGAATTTTCCGAAATATCTAATTGCATGTGTGATTCCCCCTTTTATTATTCTTATATTACTACAGGAATAAATTAATGGCAAAATAAATTATTTTACATAACCGAATGGTTAACAAAGATGATGAAAATTATTAAAATAGTATACTATTAAGTTATTGGCAACGGTTACAAAATATAATATATTTTAGTCGTAAGTTTATCTTTGAAGTATGTAACTGGCAATGGATAATGAGTTAGACGCAAAGGAGGAATTAATACATAGAGTAGCCTATTATCTGTTCACATTTTTCCAAAAAAACAGTAATGGAGGAATAACAATATGCAAGTAAATTTATTATTAGATAAACAAGGACCGAAAATTAGTAAACATATTTATGGACAATTTGCAGAACATTTAGGGCGATGCATTTATGAAGGAGTATGGGTTGGCAAAGATTCCGATATTCCTAATGTAAATGGAATTCGTAAAGATGTAGTGGCAGCATTAAAGGAAATTCAAGTACCAGTAGTTCGCTGGCCAGGTGGTTGCTTTGCGGATGAATATCATTGGAAGGATGGAATTGGACCAGTTGAGAATCGAAGTACAATAGTCAATACACATTGGGGTGGCGTAACAGAAAATAACCACTTTGGAACACACGAGTTTTTTGAATTAATTCGTCAGTTAGAATGTGAAGCATATATTAACGGTAACGTTGGTAGTGGAACTGTTCAGGAAATGCAAGAATGGGTTGAGTATATGACGATGAACGGTGAGTCGCCAATGGCAAATCTTCGTAGAGAGAATGGTCAAGAGGAAGCCTGGAAAGTAGAGTTTTTTGGAGTAGGAAACGAAAATTGGGGCTGTGGCGGAAATATGCGTCCCGAGTATTATGCGGATTTATACCGCAGATATCAGACGTATGTCCGCAAGTATGGAGAACATAATATTTATAAAATTGCCTGTGGCGCAAGTGTAGATGACTATAATTGGACAGAAGTATTAATGAAAAATGCCGCAAACTTTATGGATGGACTTAGTTTACATCATTATTCCATTCCAACAAGAGTATGGCAGGATAAAGGAAATGCCTTAAACTTCCCAGAGGAACAATGGTATTCTTTATTAGAACATGCACAGTATATGGACGAGTTAATCACGAAGCATAGTACTATTATGGATAAATACGATCCAGAAAAACGAGTTGGTTTAATCGTAGATGAATGGGGTTCTTGGTACAACGTAGAACCTGGAACAAATCCAGGCTTCCTATATCAACAAAACACGATTCGTGATGCAATGCTTACTGCGATTACGCTAAATATTTTCCATAAGCATGCAGACCGCGTTCATATGGCGAATATTGCCCAAATGGTGAACGTATTACAAGCGATGATTTTAACAGAAGGGGAAAAAATGATTAAAACCCCTACTTATCATGTTTTCGATTTATATAAACATCATCAGGATGCAGAGCTTGTCGACTCTTATGGCGATGAGACTAATCATGTCACATACACAGCTTCCAAGAAGGACGGCAAAGTAGCGATCTCCTTATGTAACTATGATGTAACAGAAACGAGAGAAATTACGCTTTCTAGAAAGAATGGAGAATTTGTTGTCCTAAAAGCGGAATATATTACAGCTGATGTAATGGATGCACATAATACATTTGAAGAACCAGATGTTGTAGCAAAAAAAGAGTTTACTAGTTATCTAGTAGATAAAGAAACGCTAAAAGTTACATTGCCTCCAATGAGTGTTGCAAGCATCTTAACAAAGGAAAATTAAGATGGCTTGTGTAGGCTGCGAGATAAAGGAACAGGTTGGTCGAATAGATGTTGAAGCACTTGTTCGAGAACAGCTTTCCTTCGAAATAGATTTAGCCCAGGAGGAAGTAAGAGATCAGCGGTTAAGCATATGTGAACAATGTGAGTACCTAAATCAACATACATGTGGAAAATGCGGATGCTTTGTGCGCTTCCGTGCAAGCTTAGATAAGAAGAGCTGTCCAGATCGAAAGTGGTAGAGCTATAGATAGTAAACAATCCTAGATATCACTTAAAAAAATTGGAATAATATTTTGCGAAGGTTAGCAATTGCTGCCTTCTTTTTTAATGTACAAAAATAAATTTCATAATCCGAAATTTTTTCGTAAATTATAGTGAATATTTTCATTATTTGTAATACAATAACTCTTTGTGGGGAGGAAAAAGAATGAACTTATTAAGAACTACTTTACAGCATTTTAAACCATATTGGCGTAAGTTATTGATTGCTTTATTTTTCTCATTAATTGGTGGTGCCTTTACGATTTTGCCTCCAATTCTTGTAGGGAAATTGGTAGATGAAGTAATCGGAGACAAAGCAATAGCATTTATTTTATGGATTGTTTTCGGAATATTAGCAGCATTTTTAGGGAAGGCACTATTTGAATCTTTACAAGAATTTGTACAGGTGAAAATTGGCTTTGATGTGATTACAGATATGCAAATTCGTGCATTTAAAAGACTTCACAGAACGCCGATGTCCTTTTTTTCAAAGACACCTCGTGGGGATATGCTATATCGACTAACCCATGATGTAGAATCGATACAAAATTTAAATAATACGGTTGTACCACGGATACTTCAACAAGTAATTAGTGCAGTAGCAGCTTTTATCACGGTATTTGCGATATACTGGCCAGCTGCGATTGTGATGTTCATTGTATTTGCTATTTACATTCTCCCATCCTTTAAATTAGGGAAAACAATGCGGAAAATGAGTGCGGTACAAAGAGATATGAGTGCAGACATGTATCAGCATTTGCAGGAAAGTATCGAAAGTGTTCGTTTAGTAAGAACCTATCAAACGCAAAAAGAGGAAATTGCTACACAGGAAAAGAAACTGACCAATTGGAAAAATTATTCTATTCGGGCGGCTTTAATTGGAAAAGTCAATTGGCGTCTAGGAAATTTATTTAATATTGCTACTCCTGGTGTTGTGATGCTAATTGGTGGATTATCGATCTGGCAAGGGAATATTACCGTTGGAACACTCGTTTCTTGCTTGAACTTTATTCCAATCATGTTCCAGCCCGTTCGTTCCTTAGCAGAAAATGCCTTAACGATTCAACAAGCCATTCCAGCATTGCAAAGAATATACGAATACTTTGATTTGCCAGAAGAGCATGAACAAAATCTTCCGAACTTTGGTGTAGTTCAAGGAAAAATAGATTTAGATAATATTTGGTTTTCCTATCCAGGAAGCGATAAGCAAGTGCTAAAGGGTGTATCTGTTTCTGTGGAATCCGGTAAGCATATCGGCATCGTTGGAACAAGTGGCGGAGGAAAAAGTACACTAATTCAAATTTTGCTAGGGCTTTATGAACCGGAGAAAGGCTCAGTGACCATTGATGGGAAAAATTTATTTGCTTATAATCGCAATAGTTTTCGCAGGCAGGTTGGAGTAGTATCACAGGAAACCTTCCTGTTAAATAGTACACTTCGCAATAATCTTCTTTATGGAAAGCCTGATGCGACGATGGAAGAGCTGGAGCAGGCTGTTGAAGCGGCAGGATTAAAAGAGCTAATTGATTCCTTGGAGGATAAGTATGAAACGGTTGTTGGAGAACGTGGCTTGAAGCTTTCGGGGGGACAAAGACAACGGGTTGCCCTTGCAAGAGCAATTTTGCGCCAGCCACCAGTGTTAATTTTTGACGAAGCTACATCATCCTTAGATGGGGAAACGGAAGAAAAGGTTCAAGACTCACTAGAACAATTAATTCCAGGAAGAACGACGATTACGATTGCCCATCGATTGATTACAGTCAGAAAGGCAGATACAATTCTGCTACTTGATCAAGGGATGGTTGCCGAACAGGGTACACATGAAGAACTGTTAGCTTTAAAAGGACAATATTATCAATTATATCGAGCACAATATAGCGAGCTGGAGAAGGAGATGATTGGATGAGTAAACTGGATATCTCCAAACAAAAGAAAATCGGTGATGGCAAACGTGTTATTCAATTTTTAATGCCTTATAAAAAATGGGTCATAGGCGATTCCCTAGTTATTGCTATTAGCCAAGTCTTTTCTGCGTTAATACCAACTTTAGCCTTAAGCTGGCTAATTGATACCATTCTCCCAAGTGAGAATAACACCTGGCTATGGGGATTAATGTGGCTATTGGTATTATCTGCTGTATTAGATTTAGGCATGATGATCATTGATGAATACTTTTGCCATATTACTGCGAAGTCTGTGACAAATAGACAAAAGCTACGATTATTTGGGCATTTGCAAGTACTCCCTTTTTCGTTTTATCAAAATAATTCATCTGGGGAATTATTAGCACGAACTTCTGATGATCCAGATACCCTTCATAATTTTTTAGCATGGGAAGGGTCAACCTTTATGGCAAGTGCTCAAGGGGTAGTGATTTATAGTATTGTATTGCTGTTCATTCACCCTTATTTAATGATCACAAGTGTTGTTCTTGGAATTCTGTTTTACTGGGCATCCAACTATGTAGGGGCTAGAACGCGAGCTGCATCAGCAGACGCTAGGGCAGAAGCTTCCAAATATTTAGAGAGATTAAGAGAATCTGTTACAGGTATTCATCTATCACGAGTAATGGGTGTTTCCGATAGTGAAGTAAATAGTGTCGTTTCCATTAGGGATTCTTTTGTAAAACATTCACTACGAGAATTAAAAGCAAGAATGCAATCAGTAGTTGTGATTGCAAGCTATAATGGTTTTGCATTAGGACTTGTTTATTTTATCAGTACGCTCCTTATCTGGAATGGGGATTTAACTAGCGGTCAAATGTTAACAGCAGGAGGATTAGTAACGATTGCGGCAAATGAAATGCAACGTCTCCTAAGAAATTGGCTTTCAGTTAGACGAACAGGCCCTGCTTTAGACAGATCAGATATCTTGCTTTCACAACCTGTATCAGAAGCAGAAACGAAGCAAGGGGTAAGGGGAGAAAGAGCAAGTGGCGATGTGCGCTTGAAAGACGTGTCCTTCGTTTATCCAGATAAAGAAGAGAGCGTATTAAAAGGTGTTTCTTTTGCTATTAAGGCAGGAGAGAAAATAGCGTTAGTTGGGCCGAGTGGTTCTGGGAAATCAACGATTATTGACTTACTCTTTCGATTATATGACACAACAAAGGGTTCTATTGAAGTAGATGGACGAGAGATTCGAGAATGGGATACGGACTGGCTTCGTTCGCAAATGGCAATCGTTACACAGGATGTACTAATGCGAAGTGGCACGTTGGCAGATAATTTACGGATTGGAAAATCAGATGCAACAGAGAAAGAATTGTATGATGTTCTCCGTGCGAGCGGTTTAGGCGAATTACTAGAAACCCTTCCAGATGGGTTGAACACAAAGGTTGGAGAAAGAGGAAGCTTACTGTCAGGCGGGCAGAAACAGCGTCTATCTTTAGCGCGGGCAATTTTGAAGGATGCCCCAATCCTTGTATTAGATGAAGCAAGTTCAGCGCTAGATCCTATTACAGAAGCAAAAATTAATGAAGCTGTTTTAAAAACGACGAAGAAACAAACGATTTTCATCATTTCCCACCGACTATCTACGGTATTATCTGCAGATCGTATTATCGTATTAGATAAAGGGGTAATAGTCGAAGAAGGTACACATAACGAACTATTAAAAAATAATAACGGTGTATATTCACGATTATTCAAACGAGAAGCAGATATTGGAGAGGCAACTGTTAATCAGAAAGAAACACAGCCTATTTAAATAACATCAAAGAACAGTATTTCTTATGAGGATTACTGTTCTTTGCGTATGTTTGATTTTTTAGAGAAAGCGCCTCTTAAGCCCATTTCGTCAAAAAAGGAAAGCAAAAGGTAACAGAGTCGCCCTGTAAGTGCCCGTTTCCTATTTTCAAGAAAGCTAATAAAAATCCATTGCTAGTTTTAAAAAATGCTATAGTTATTATATAGTCGAAATATTCTGATCGAGAGTAGGGAGAGTAAGATGGCAATTACATTAAGAGATTCATATAACAAAACCACCTATAAATTAGGCAATCATGGCAAAAGAAATGTACAAGTACTAAAAGAAGCATTGCAGGAAATAGACGGAAATGTAGAAAGTGATATGTATGGACAAGGAAAAATAATAGGAGATTTTCAGCAAAAAATGGCCAATCTTTTCGGAAAGGAAGCAGCAGTCTTTTTTCCAAGTGGAACGATGGCACAGCAAATCGCCCTACGAATATGGTGTGATGAAAAAGATTTAGGGAAAGTCGCCTATCATCCATTAAGTCATTTAGAAATTCACGAGCAAGATGGATTAAAGAAGCTTCATAAAATCGAAACAATTCTATTAGCAGATAAAACGAGAGTAATAGAATTAGAAGATATTATGGAAATGGAGAATGGCGTTGCCTGTGTGCTGTTAGAATTGCCACAGCGTGAAATTGGTGGTCAATTACCAAGCTTTGAGACATTAGAGAAGATTTCACGTTATTGCAAAGAGCATGGAATGAAGCTCCATCTTGATGGGGCTAGATTAATGGAAGTGCTGCCCTATTATCAAAAAACAGCAGCAGAGGTATGTGCGTTGTTTGATAGTGTTTATATGTCTTTTTATAAAGGAATAGGCGGCGTTGCTGGGGCAATCCTAGCTGGGAGTAAAGAATTTACAAGCCAGTCAAAGGTTTGGAAACGAAGATATGGCGGTGACTTAATCAGTTTGTATCCATATATTTTGTCTGCTGATTATTATTATGAAAAACGAGTTAATAAAATGGCTGAATACTATGAATCTGCCAAACAGCTAGCAGCGTTTTTTAACAGATGTGAAGGGGTTCAAACACTTCCAATTGCGCCAGTTTCTAATATGTTCCATGTTCATTTTGATTTGGAAAAAGAAGCAGTAGAGACTATTTTGACAGATATTCAAGAGATAATGGGAATTGGTATAAGTGGCTATGTAAAAGAGCTAGCTGAAAATAATTGTTCTTTTGAAATTAGCTTAGGTGATGCTTATCAAGAAATTCCGACAGAGACTGTCAGAAAAATGTTTGGTTTACTTGCAGAAAAAATAAGCGAGAAAAGGAGCGGTGAATAATGGAAATAATCCAGCAATGGGTTCAAGAGGATAGTGATTATATTCGAAAAAAACTGGTTGCTTATAATATGGAGCAGCTGCCAGAAAAATTGAAAAGTCCCTATGAAAATATTAGTTTTGTTGTAAGAGATGATAATGGCACAATCGTGGCTGGTGTTACGGGTCATATGTTTTGGCATCATATGCATGTTGATTTCTTATGGGTGGATGAGAGTGTAAGGAAAGCAGGATATGGCAGCAAGCTTTTAGAGAAGATGGAACAAGCTGCGGAGAAAAATGCATGTGCATTTATTTATCTAGATACTTTCAGTTTTCAAGCACCAGATTTTTACCAAAAGCATGGCTACGAAGTATTTGGAACTTTAGATCATTTTCCAGAAGGAGTAAAACAATACTTTTTGCAGAAAAGATTAGTGGAATAGAAAAAGTATGATAGTGAAGAAGAGGATTGGCTGATAAATCGAAATTTTGGCTGATAACCCCTATGGATTGGCTGATAAATGGAAATTTTTGCTGGTATATCATAAATTTCACTGATGTTAGATTAAGAAAGCCTTATCTCCCTATCCCTTCACACTGATTTGGAAAAAATGGGGTTGATTAGCAATCGATATATTCATATAATTTGAATAGTATAAATTTTTAGATAGAAAGCGATAAGAAGGAAAGGGGATCTATGAGAAAATTTGCGAAATTAATCATCTATTATTTACTTGGAACGATGGCGATACTCGCATTAAGCGTTTTTCCAAAATACTTTCAAATGAGGGATTTTCCAGAGGGAGAGGGATATTTTTCAACCCTGCTATCTTTTTTATCGGAGGAATTTTTTCAGAAGGATGGATGGGTATATTCCTTAAATGGAGTAGATGAAAAGCCGATATTGGATATACTATTTCCGGCGTTTATTTATTCGATGGAAATTTTGTTTGGTGCGTTGTTATTAGGGAGCATTGCTGCATTTGTATTATCACTTGTCTCTTTTTTTCTACCCAAATTTCTTTTGCAGCCAATAAAAAGAATCTTAGATTTAATTGAATCGATTCCAGATATAATTATAGCAACACTTCTGCAATCTTTCGTTATCTTTATTTTTGTGCAAACAGGGGTAGAGATATTTGAAGTAGCCAGTTATTCAGAAAAGGCATATTTAGGGCCAATTCTAACCCTTGCAATTATTCCTGCTGTTTCTTTATTCAAAATTCTTATCTTGATGATGGAAGAAGAATATTTGAAGATGTATGTAAATTTTGCAAGAAGTAAAGGTATCCATAATTTTCCTATTTTGTGGAAACATATTCTCCGAAATATTATTCCCGTTTCCTTTCATCATATGAAAATTATCATTTGGGGATTGCTATCAAGTCAATTTATTATTGAACGACTCTTTAATATACATGGATTTACATATTTTCTAGTAGAAAGCTTTACACCAATGACGATTGCTGTTTCCTTGCTGCTTATATTTACGCCATTTTTTATTATTTTTCAGTTAGGCGAAATAGTATTGAAAGAGGAGAAGGAACCAGCACGGGAATTGAAAAAGGAATCGTGGAGAGAGAAGATAACCGTTACATCCTTCGTTTCCTCCTTTAAGGTATTTTTAATCAATTTAAAGGACGGATTCCAACGGTTTAGCTGGAAAAGCCTTTCTTTGCTTCGTCCAGTAATGTGGGTAGGCAAGACGTTTGGCATCCATATGAAGAACTGGAAATTTGCAGTGGGGAGCTTGTTTTTTATCATCGTAATTGGGTATAGCGTTCTTTACTCTGTCACAACTAATAATCATGTCGACAAAATGCGCTTACTGTATGCAGAAGATGGAGCGACCCTCCTTGCTGCCATGCCGTTTGCACCAACAGAACCTTTTTTCTTTGGTTCTGATAGACTTGGCTATAGTATCTATGATCAAATTGTTATTGGCGCAAAGTATACCCTATTTTTTGCCCTGCTTATAGCATTTTTGCGTGTTGTTGGTGGATTATTGCTTGCTATAGTTTATTCATTTTTTGTGAAATCTCAAGTACAGCAATGGCTGGCAAAGATGGTGGATTCAATTCACTTTATGCCATTAAGCTTGCTTGCCTATATTTTACTAAGACCGATTCTATTACCAACTTTTGACGGATTCAGCTATTCCTTTTGGGAAAGAGTCTTTTTAGAAACGATGATTTTGACTTTACTAGTTGTCCCTTTAACTACTGTATTATTAGGAAAAGAAATCAATCGTGTACTTGATTATGAATTTATCGCAAGTGCTAGAGTTATGGGTGGTGGGAAATTTCAAATTTTTATTCGCCATATTCTCCCCCATTTAGGCCCAAGACTTACCATTCTTTTTGGACAGCAATTTATCCAAGTGCTATTAATCTTTATGCATTTAGGCATTTTTGATTATTTCTTTGGAGGTACAAAATTATCCATGGATCCTATGTTTTCAGATCCTCCTAAATCCTCTACCTATGAATGGTCTGGATTAATAGGGCAGGTTGGCAGAAGCGCACTTGCTTCTGGACGGTACTGGTATTTATTTATACTTGTTCCCTTTATTATTGCCATTTTTGCGATGCAGCTGATTGTACAAGGGGTAAAAGAGGTTCAGCAAGTAAAAGTGGGAGTAGTCTTTAAACAACCAAGGGCTGAGCGGAAAAAACAAAAGCCAGAAATAAATGCTGTAGCTCCATCTATTTCGAAAGAAAGTTTTACACAGATAAGGAGAGATTCAAATGGAAATCAGGCAATTACACCTCCGTGATGCTAAAGCATACTTTTCATTAAGATTAGAGGCTCTGAAGACAAATCCAGAAGCATTTGGGTCAAGCTATGAGGAAGAAAAAGACTATCCCATTAGTCGAACAGAGAACCGCTTAACGGATTCATCTGCTTATGTCTTCGGGGCATTTGCGGAAAATCATCTAATCGGTGTCTTAACCTTAATGAAAGATGGGAAACAAAAAATGAATCATCGTGGCCATTTATATGCAGCCTATGTTACTCCTTTACACAGGGGCAAAGGAGTCGGCAAGCAATTAGTGCAAATAGCCATTAATAAAGCAATGGAGTTACATGACATAGAACAGCTATATTTAGAAGTAGTAACAAATAATATAGCGGCCAAAAAATTATATGATTCCTTAGGATTTGAAACATATGGAATTGATCGAAAAGCATTAAAAATTAGTGGGAAATATTATGATGAAGCATTAATGGTTCTTTATTTATAATAAATTTTAGACTGTGGTTAAACTTTTAAAAAAAGTTTGATCACAGTTTTTATTTTTTAATAGGAAAACAGTTTGAAAAAAATAAATATTATCATAAAAAAATATTTAAATATAAACAATTGAGCAAAAAGTCCGATATATTATTTGTAAATAAAATTGAATTATTCTGTAAATTACTTTAATATTGTACATACAAAGTAAAAAAGTACCATGTTTTTAGCGAATCTAATTCTATTTTACTAGTTAGCGGTAGGGTAATGAAATAGATGAAGACACAAACAGAGCATATTATTTTTTTGAAAGAGGAGGTAGTAGTCATAAAGAATCAAAATTACTATTTTGGAATATATTAGAATTTTTTAGAAAACAGTAAAGAGAAGATAAATTTAGTAAAAGTGGTCCCAAATCTACAAGGGGGAGAACTGGTAATGGCAAAAATAAAGTTTAGAAAACCAAAAATAACTGGTCCAAAGAAAGAAAAAAAACCTAAGAAATCTAGCAAGGTAAGAAATGGGAAGTTTAAGATTTTTGAAAAGTTAAAATTAAATAATCGTCAGCTACATAAGTTAAATAATGTATCAATCGGTTGGAAATATGGATTTACTTTATTGCTTGTTTTCGCACTCTTAACCATTACAACAATTCTAGTAACGACACGTTTAATCCATATCAATGGCAGTATTGAGCAATTGAATAAAACCGATGAAAGAGCACTTCTTATAACAGAGATGGGGTCTATTACTCGTGAAAAGAGTATTAGTATCTTAAATTATCTCGACTATCAAAATCCTTCCTATGTAGACGAATATCAAGTGAGCATTACGAAATTTAATGAATATGAAGAAGAGATTAAAAAAGATATCCGAAATGAGGAAGAGCAAGCTTTATTTGATGAAATCGTCGATCGTGATCAGAAAATGAATGAACTATTTAACGATCAAATTATCCCTGCTATGCAAGCAAATGATCGATCTGCTATTAATTCCTTAAGCCTAACGAATACAACGATGCGTAATAGAACGATAACGGCTTTGGATAAACTGCAAGAATTGGTACAAGTTAGTCGTACCAAAGCAGCAAGCGATGCGGTTAATAGTGCGAGTGTTGCAACGAAAACGTTAATTATTTCGATGATAACGGCACTAATTATTGGTACAATCTTAATTATCATTATAAGTCGGATTATTTCTCGTAATTTAAAGCAAGTTGTTCAAGTTAGTGATACGATTGCGAATGGTAATTTAACAGCTGAAAACATTAATTATCAAGGCAAGGATGAGATAGGAAAACTTGCTCAGTCCATGAATAAAATGAGTAGTAACCTTCGAATGGTCATCCAAAAGATATCAGAAGTATCAATCACTGTTAACAAACAGAGTGAGAACTTGTCCCAATCTACGAATGAAGTGACTGCCGGAAGCCAGCAAGTAGCGACTACTATGCAGGAATTATCATCTGGAGCTGAAAGCCAAGCGAATACGGCAAGTGCTTTAGCAGCATCTATGGAATCCTTTTCTGGCACAATAGGTGATGCATATACACAAGGGGAGTTAATTTATCAATCATCTAATAAAGTGCTCGGCATGACGAATGATGGAAGTCAATTAATGGAATCGTCTATTGAGCAAATGAATAATATCAATAAAATTATGAAGGAATCTGTGGAAAAGGTCCGCGGCTTGGATACACAGTCTCAGGAAATATCGAAGCTAGTTTCCGTCATTAAAGGAATTGCCGATCAAACAAATTTACTTGCTTTAAACGCAGCAATTGAAGCAGCACGAGCAGGAGAGCATGGGCGAGGGTTTGCAGTGGTAGCGGATGAAGTAAGGAAGCTTGCAGAACAAGTTGCATTCTCCGTCACAGACATTACAAACATCGTAGGTAGTATTCAAAAAGAGTCAAGTGTTGTTACGGAGTCTTTACAAGGTGGATACGAAGAGGTAATGAAAGGTACGGAACAAATCAAAACTACGGGTGCAACATTTAATGGAATAAAAAATGCTGTAAACGATATGGCAAATAGCATTGAAGTTGTTTCAGAAAATCTCGCTTCCATTTTAGAAACAAGTAAAGAGATGAATCGTTCTATTGAAGATATAGCAGCTATTTCAGAGGAAGCTGCTGCAGGTATTGAGCAAACATCTGCTTCTGTTCAACAAACAAGCAGCTCGATGCAAGAGCTTGCCGATAGTTCACATGAATTATCTAATTTAGCAGTAGAGTTAAATGGACTAGTGAAGGAATTTAAAATTTAGTAATGTTGGAAAGTTGAGAAACGAGATAAAGTTTCTCAACTTTTTTAATGGTTAAGAAGTATACGTTTTTAAAGTTCATTCAGTGTCTAGCTACGGGTACCTTTTGCAGTTATTATTTTTTCGGATAATAAAAATTTCGGGTATAAAAATAAATGGTAGTATGCTATGATGGAGGAAAATAAATCTCATTGGCTTGGTACTTGATTGCTGATGTCTTAGGAGAGCGATACTAAATGGAAATTTGGAAGCGGAATTTACTTGTTTTATGGATAGGGGTTTTCTTTACCTCTGCATCATTTAACATGGTAATTCCCTTTTTGCCAATTTTTCTTCTAGAATTAAATGTTCACGAAAACACAGAAATTTGGTCCGGATTATTGTTTAGTGCAGCGTTTTTTGCAGGAGCATTTGCTTCTCCATTTTGGGGAAGGCTAGCAGATAAATATGGAAGAAAACCGATGATTATTCGAGCTGGATTTGTGCTTTTTGTGGTATATACTTTAGCCGCTTTTGTTACGAACCCATACCAATTATTAGTACTTCGAATAATGCAAGGGTTATTATCTGGTTTTATTCCTGGAGCAATTGCATTAATTGGAACGAATACCCCTTCAGATAAAACAGGGTATGCTTTGTCGATGATCTCTACAGCATCTGCATCAGGAGGTATAATGGGACCACTAATTGGAGGCGTACTTTCGCAATTAGTTGGAAATCGGCTATCCTTTGCGAGTGCAGGACTTCTTGTTTTCATTGCAACATTCTTGATTATTTTCTGGGTAAAAGAGGATAATTTTTCGCCAAGTAAAGAAAAAGGATCTGTAAGAAATGACTTGCGAATAGCCTTTTCCAATAGACCCCTTATGCTAGTACTTCTATTAACAGTGGTCACATCTTGTTCTATTATGACCATTGAACCGATTCTCCCTCTTTATATTTTAGAGGTTGGTGGGTCGATGGATAAAGCTTCCTTATTAGCGGGGATTATCTTCTCACTTCCTGGTATTGCAAGTGTCATCATGGCACCATATTGGGGGAAATGGGCGGATAAGGTTGGATTTAATCGTATCTTATTTATTGGATTATTAGGTGGAGGACTTGGAACATTCTCGCAAATAATATTCAGCAATATTTGGGGCTTCTCGATTACTCGTTTTATTTTTGGCCTTTTCTTTTGTGCTGTTTTTCCAGCATTGAATGGATTGGTTGTAAAATCAACAGCAGAGAATTTCCGTGGCAGAGCATTTAGTCTTAACCAAACAGCAACTCAGCTAGGCGGAATGTTTGGACCGATGATAGGAGGATTTCTTGGAGGGATTTTCCCTGCACAATCTGTTTTTATCGTCACCGGTATGTTGTTGTTAGTAGCAACAGGAATAGCCTATAAAAAAGGAAATGTGTTTAGAACAACCATTAAGCAAAAAGTAAAAATAGTGACGCATGGCAAATAACAGACAGAGACTTCGAATGCATTAAATAGCATGGTAGGAAGTCTCTTTTTTTGTCGCAAAAATTTCACAATTCCTCTTACATATTTCTATTGGGTCAAGAAAGAATAAAAGGTGGAGGTGACAATCATGGCAAAAAATAAAAATAAAAATGCGAAACAAGCAGTGCAGGATGATACATCTCGTCAATTTGACCATGAATTTGCAAATGAGCCATTAACAGCAGCGGAGAAATTAAATAATAAAAAAACGAAGAAAAGACAATAAGCGTAGCTAAAAAGTATCCTTCTAGAAGGGGTACTTTTTTTCTGCTTAATGGGAGGTAAGATTGATTCCTTCTTATAGGAGGAAAATATATGGGGGAAATAGAAGGTAATATCATAAATGATATGGTAATTCGTAATTAGGAATTTTTAGAAAGTGTGGAGAAGGATGGAATATTTACTGAATTGTGAAGAAATGAAAAGATGTGATGTAACGACGATTCAAAAAATTGGCATGCCATCTATGGTTCTCATGGAAAGAGCTGCTCTTTCTGTTGTCGAAGAATTGGACTCATTTGATTTAACTAGAGTACTCGTTGTATGTGGTTCTGGGAATAATGGGGCAGATGGGTATGCAGTGGCAAGGTTATTGCATTTACAAAATATTAAGGTGGATGTTTTATTTGTAGGAGATGAACAGAAACGAACAACAGAAAATAAACAGCAACAGAAAATAGCCGAGTATTATGGGGTAAGCTCAGTAAAAAAGATAGAGAATAATCCATACACAACGATTGTGGATGCCTTGTTTGGAATTGGGTTATCACGTCCGTTAAGTGGAAAATACCTAGAGATAATAGAGCAAGTAAATCAAGCTGAAGGGGAAATCCTCTCTGTAGATATTCCTTCAGGTATTTCAGCAGATAATGGAAAAGTGATGGGAAACGCTATAAAAGCGACACGAACAGTAACATTTGCATTTCGCAAATTAGGTTTAGTCCTTTATCCTGGAGCAGATTATGCTGGGGTTGTGAAGGTCAAAGATATTGGGATTACGGCTAGGGGATTTGAAGGAAGATTTCCTAAAATATATACCTATACAAGGAAGGATTTAGAGAGAATTCCGAGACGGCAATCTTATTCTAATAAAGGTACATATGGGAAAATACTAGTGGTTGCTGGGTCAAAAAATATGAGTGGTGCAGCTTATTTTTCTGCAAAAGCAGCTTATCGGATGGGAGCAGGTCTAGTAAGAATCGTGACTCCAGAAGAAAATCGACAAATACTTCAAACCTTGCTTCCAGAAGCCATTGTAACGACATATCAAAGAAGTCAACTAGATGGAGACTGGCTAACAGAGGCCATTAATTGGGCGAGTGCCATTGTAATAGGACCTGGAATGGGTATATCAGAGGAAGCTAAATATTTGTTAAGCAAAGTTCTGTCTATTAGCAAAGTTCCGCTAGTGATAGATGCTGATGCCATTACACTTGTCGCCAAGGAACCGGAGCTTTTGCACGATCATGAACAAAAAATTATTATGACCCCACATGTAGGAGAGATGTCTCGCCTCACTGGTAAACCAATTCCCAAGATTGCAGATGATATTATCGAAGTAGCAGAAAAATTCGCGGCAGAAAAGAAGCTAACATGTGTATTAAAGGATGCAAGAACAATCGTAACAGAGGGTACTGAAGATACGTATGTGAATACATCTGGGAATAATGGGATGGCGACAGGTGGAACAGGAGATGTATTAACAGGAGTGATTGTTGGTTTACTAGCACAAGGCTTAAGGGAAAGAGAAGCCGCTCGCTTAGGTGTTTATATTCATGGGTTGGCAGGGGATGCGGCAGCTGCCCAAAAGGGACCTTACGGAATGTTGGCAGATGATGTATGTGATGCGATAAATGAGGTAGTGAGATAAAATAATAGTAAAGGGGAAAGAAAAATGGACGCGCGGATTAAAGAACTAGTAGACTTGGCAAAAAAACAATGGGGACTAGCGGAATATTACCTAGGGAGGTATCGATTATTTAGAAGGATAATGTTAGATGGGGAGACATTGTATCTCTTAAATATGGAATGGTTTCCTAATATATATGCCGATTGGACAGATGAGGAGAATCCTGAAGGGACAGCTTCTATCGATATAAACATCCATACAATGGAGTTCCAATCTGTTATTTTTGTACAGGGGGTGACCTATGCGGAAAATGGAGTTGTTTTTGCATATAAAGATATAAAAGAGGTGAAGGATTGGCTCACTGCTTTCACTGGGTTAAATATTGAGAAAGATTTTGTTTGCAAGCAAACAGACGAAAGGAGGTATTATTTTGAGGAACAGTGGAATGGTGTTCCGTTATCCCCATCTTGTTCGATAAATGTAGAGTTTAATGAAAACGGAGAGTTAACATTCTATTCGCAAAATATAAGTGTGTTAACGAATAAGAAAGAATTAGAGGAAGAATATTCCTTATCGCTAGATGCCATAGAGGATATAGCGAGAGAACAGGTTGTTTTAGCTAATTTTCCTGAAGAGGATGGTAGGAAAATCGTATATGGAGTAGAAGAAACATACATCAGAAATGATGATAAAGGTAAGCTGCCATTTATGCAGCAGCATGTTGGTTTTCAAAAAAATTTCAACAAAGAAATCAAATGGCAGAAAACAAAGAAGGATTGCTTTAAGAGAAAGTTCTTACATTGGGAGGATGAAGTGAGTGTAGAGGATGCTTATTTAAAAGTGAAGCATCCAGACTCCTTGCCAATCACGGATGAACTTGCAGAAAAATGCATCCAAGAAGTAACAGATTTTTTGCGCATGAAGTATCCGAATGATTCAGGAAAATGGACACTTACTTATTTATCTCGGGAAAATTCCTATTTGCATGCATACCTAGAGCAAATTACTGCTTCAACGCTTTTTCCAGGGAAGCTAATCGTTTTTCTAGATACAGATGGAGAGGTAGTAAATTATATGAACAAGAAGGAATTATGGGATGAAATAATGGATGCGAAACAAGAAGAAACGATTGAGAGGAAGGTGAGTAAAGAGGAAGCTTTTGATAAGCTAAAGCCATATTTCACGCTAACTCCCTACTATGTGTTTGGTAGACAGGACAAAAAGTGGATTCAATGCGGAAAATTAGACTGTGATTACTTTGTAGATGTGGAAAGTGGAGAAATCAGCACGTTAGATAATTCTTTCTTTATTAATTGATAAGAAATGGTTCGTCAAAAGTTATTTTTAATAGTAGGCTCTTTTATAACGAAACATTCATTTTACTGTGATGGAAAATAAACGATATAATTTCGTTACAAACACCAAAGATTTTAAAACAGAAGGAGGAAGAAGAATGGACTCTTCCCTTGAATTACAAATGCTTATTCAGTTATTTGAGCGAGCTGCACTTTTACTTTTAACCTTATTTTTTATGACTAGAGTTCCAAAATTCAAAGAAACGTTGCAAAAGGATCATCATTCCCCAACAGAGTTAACGTTAATCACGCTGATATTCTGTGCATTTGCCCTATTTGGTACCTATTCCGGTATTGAAGTAGAAGGTTCGATTGTGAATATCCGAATAATTGCGATAATGTCAGGTGGTATCTTGTTTGGTCCATGGGTTGGGATAGTAACAGGGACTGTATCAGGTGTACATCGGTACTTAATTGATATTGGAGGAGTAACCTCTGTTCCTTGTTTAATAACAAGTATTTTAGCAGGTGTAGTATCAGGCTACATTCATCATCAGGTGAAAAAGAATAGTCGTTGGATATATGGGATTGTGGCGGGAATGCTATGTGAAATATTAACAATGATTCTGATTTTATTCTTTGCAGATCCCTTTGATTTAGGACTAGACATTGTATCCAAAATTGCCTTGCCGATGATTTTAGGACAAGTTAGTATCGGGTTAATTGTCTTAATGATTGCTAGTGTGGAAGGGGAAAAAGAAAGAATTGCTGCACAGCAGGCACAGCTAGCCCTTAATATTGCTAATAAAACATTGCCGTATTTCCGTTCCATTAATGGAAATTCCTTACGTACCATTTGTACCATTATTAAAGAGGATATTCAGGCTGATGCCGTGGCAATAACGGACACAAAGGATGTTCTTGCATATGTTGGATTTGGAGAAGAGAAATACAAAATTGGCCAAGAAATTATTAGTGATTTAACAAAAGACACGATTCGAAGTGGGAAAATCACAATCCGAAATAATATCGCTGACCATCACACCCCACAAATTCATTGTTTATTGGTTATTCCATTGGAAGAAAGGGGCGTTGTAACCGGTACCTTGAAAATCTATTATCGAAAGGCCTATACGATTACAAATACGCTCCAAACGATGGCGATTGGCTTAGCACAAATTATCTCTACCCTTATGGAAGTTTCACGAGTAGAACAAATGAAGGAAGAGGCAAATAAAGCGGAACTTAAAGCTTTACAGACAAAAATCAATCCACATTTCTTATTCAATGCTCTAAATGCAATTGCTTCAACGACCCGTCGCAATCCAGAAAAAGCACGAGAATTGATAATTAATTTATCAGGGTATATGCGCTATAACTTAGAGGTAGGAGAAGAGCTTATTGATATACAGCTAGCCCTTCAGCAAGTAAGAGACTATATCCAAATTGAAAAAGCGCGTTTTGGGAATAGGCTACAAGTGAACTATGAAATAGATGATACCCATATTAAGCTTCCAAGTCTGCTTATCCAACCATTAGTGGAAAATGCTGTTGTTCATGGAATTTTAAAGCGGAAGGGACCTGGAGTTATCACAATTGCAGTCAAAGATTTAGGAGAAAAGGTTCGCGTTAGTGTACGAGATACAGGCGAAGGTATTGCTCAGGAAGTAATTGATCGCCTCGCGAAAGAAGAAGTATCATCAAAACAGATCGGTTTAACGAATGTCCATCAACGAGTAAAATTAACCTATGGAACAGGCTTAGTCATTCGAAGATTAGAGCCAGGTACGGAAGTTTATTTTGATATAACGAAGGTGATAGCATGAAAGCAATAATTGTAGAGGATGAAATTCCAGCAAAAGACGAATTAGAATATTTAATTAAGACACATAGCAGGATTGAAATTGTTGCCTCATTTGAGGATGGTCTAGATGTGCTTAAATTTTTACAAGAGAATGAAGTCGATGCCATTTTCTTGGATATTAATATTCCGTCTTTAGATGGAATGCTCTTAGCAAGCAATATTAGTAAATTTGCCAAAAAGCCTTATATTATTTTCACGACAGCCTATAAGGAGCATGCAGCACAGGCTTTTGAATTAGAAGCATTTGATTATATTTTAAAGCCCTACGAAGAAAAGCGTATAGCAGCGATGCTTGCAAAATTAGAATCAGCATATCAAAGGGAAAGTAAGGGATCAGAAGAAGTCACAACAGAGGTAAATCGTCGTATCAATCTGCGCAAAAATGAAAATATTATTGTGACAGATGTAAATGATATTTATTTTGCAGAAGCAAGTGAAAAAGTAACAGTAGTTTATACAAAATCAGAAGAATATATGATGCAAATGAGCATTTCTGATTTTCACGATAAATTGCCACAGGATACTTTTTTTCGCTGCCACCGATCCTATACGGTGAACCTTTCGAAAATCCATGAAATTGTGCCATGGTTTAATCATACTTATCTCGTTCGATTAAAGGATATGAAGGCAGAAATACCAGTTAGCAGAAGTAAAGCGAAAGCATTTCGACAACTTATGCATCTGTAATTACCATTCATTCCGAATATAGGGCATTTCATTCTGATACCGGTTTCAAAAAGCTTTCAGGCGGTATAATTTAACTATAAATAGAAAGCATAAACAACCTTTTATAGTAGAAAATACTGTTTATAAACCGAGTAGAAAGAGGAGATCGGAATGAAAGAACGAAATGGAAGTCGCCTTCTTATAGTTATTGGTACAATTATTGTTCAAATGGGATTAGGAACCATTTATACATGGAGCTTATTCAATCAACCGCTCGTTGATAAATTTGGCTGGGATATAAGTGCAACTGCAATTACTTTTTCGATTACAAGTTTTGCACTAGCATTTGCTACTCTTTTTGCAGGCAAGCTACAAGATAAATGGGGATTGCGTCGCTTAATTGCTATCGCTGGAATTTTCCTCGGTGGAGGATTAATGTTAAGCTCTCAAGTATCTTCTTTATGGATGTTATATCTTGTTGCAGGAGTAATCGTTGGTTTTGCCGACGGTACTGCATATATTACTTCCCTATCAAATTTAATTAAATGGTTCCCTGAGAAAAAAGGATTGATATCTGGTATTTCTGTAGGGGCATATGGAACCGGTAGCCTTGTTTTCAAATATTTAAATGCAAGTTTTATTGAATCATTTGGTGTTTCAACAGCCTTTTTAATCTGGGGTATTATCGCATTAGCAATGGTTGTGGGAGGATCATTCCTCTTAAAAGAAGCGCAAGAAGTAGAAACAAAAACAGCGTCAGTAACAGCTCAAAAGAATTACACAGTGAAGGAAATGCTGAAAACGAAACAAGCATACCTACTCTTTGTTATTTTCTTTACAGCATGTATGAGCGGACTGTATTTAATTGGAATTGTCAAAGATATTGGTGTCAGCTTAGCTAATTTAGATGTTGCGACAGCAGCCAACGCTGTTGCGTTAGTAGCAATTTTCAATACAATTGGACGTATTATTCTTGGAGCATTATCTGATAAAGTAGGACGAATTAAAGTAGTATCTGGAACATTAGTAGTAACTGCTATAGCAGTCACTGTTTTAAATGTAGTGCCATTAAATTTCCCACTATTCTTTGCCTGTGTAGCAGCAATTGCATTCTGTTTCGGAGGAGTAATTACCGTCTATCCGGCCATTGTCGCTGATTTCTTTGGTCTGAAAAATCAAAGTAAAAACTATGGAATCATCTATCAAGGTTTTGGATTCGGAGCACTTGCTGGATCTATGATTGCAGCAGTACTAGGAGGATTCCATGCAACCTTTACGGTTATTACAATATTATGTGTGATTTCATTTGTTATTACATTGATTATTCAGCCACCATATACGAAGACAGAACCGAAAGAGAAAAAGGCACGTCGCCCTGAATTGGCAAATCGCCTTGGGTAAAAACTAAAATGCATAAAGAAAAGAAGTCAGTTATGTTAATCGTAACTGACTTCTTTCTATTAACTGCTTACGCAATTGCTGTTTCTTTTTTGTGTTTATTATTTCTTCTATTGTTCCATTGCTTTTTGATATATGGCATTGCATATCGGTCTAGACCAAATTTACCTGCGTTTGCACCTGCTACGATAACGAATATTGCTAATAGAATCATTTGTCCATTTGTGCTTACTGTTCCACTAAATAAGAAGGCAAAGTTC
>NZ_JBQKKM010000031.1:0-61259 GCF_052116745.1 Niallia sp. Sow4_A1
TTTTACTAAAAAGGGCTTAGAGACGTTTTCTCTGTTACCCTTTCGTCCTTCTTTTTGCTAAAAAGGGCTTAGAGACGCTTTCTCTGTTACCCTTTCGTCCTTCTTTTTGCTAAAAAGGGCTTAGAGGCGCTTTCTCTGTTACCCTTTTGTCCTTCTTTTTACTAAAAAGGGCTTAGAGGCGCTTTCTCTGTTACCCTTTTGTCCTTCTTTTTGCTGAAATGGGCACTGACACCGTCGTCTTTCCTTTACCTTTCAAGCCTTTCTCATACTGCAAAAATTATTAAATAATTTACCCGCCTATAATAACCTAACGATACTTAATTAAAATTTAAATTCCAACTGTCTCTTTAATTCTGTTACATATTCATGTGATCCAGTTACAAGTAGATGGTCATTAAGTTGTAACTCTGTATCTCCATGAGGGATGACAAAATCAGATCCTCTAAAGATTCGGACGAAAATGACATCTCCAGTAAACGGGAATGATCTCAAAGACATTCCTTCAAATTCTTTGTTTCTTAATATTATTTCATGTAGGGATGTCTCTGTATTTCCAAGTAGTGCAAATATATTTGGAGACTGAATTAATGCAGTTAATAATGCTTTCGTAGATGTCAACATAGAAAATACTTCTATATCTTCTCTGCGTAATTCCTCCTCCATCTCCATATTTTCCACACGACAAATCACTCGATCTACCCCTGCTCTTTTAATCAAGAGACTCATTTCAGCATTTAAGAAGGAATCTCCTGTCGAAATCACAACTATATCTGCTGAGCAAATATCTGTTTGTCGTAGAATCTCCTCTGAATAATTGTTCAATTCAATGATTTCAAATAAAGAGTCTGCAATTTGAAAATCTTGCTTTTCTTGTTTTTTATGATAGAAAGTTACATCATAAAGAGATGATTTCAACTCTTGGTAAACTTGCATAGTAACTTGATTTACTCCAATAATAGAAACATTTATCACTTTTTCTTGTGCTACATCTTTCGGGAACATTTTCTTGAACAAAATCGGCGAAATAATGCAAGATATAATGGCAACCAAAATAAAGATTCCACTCATTTGAGGTGTTATTATATTTAAACGTTCTCCAATTGTAGATGCAGCTATAACGAGTGACAAAGTAGATGTTAATAAAAATCCAGAAGCCACAATCGTTTTTGTATCATACCATTTTTTTAAATAGTAGACTGGTAACAGCTTACTTACTAATAAAGCCATTAATAGTAAAGGAATAAATAATAATAGTTTAGGATATGTAAATAACGACCAGATATCCATTTCAACACCAATCATCACAAAGAAAATAGGTATTAAAAATCCATAACCAAATGAATCTAACTGGTGAACCAATTCTTCATTTGGTGATAATAGGGACACAAGTACTCCTGCTAAGAAAGCACCTAAAATATGTTCTGCTCCAACAGATTCTGATAAAGCGACAAGAAAGATGATTAGTGCAAATACTGCTCTTGTGCCTATTTGTACTGTTCCTCTAGAAAGAGTGTCCATAAATTTATTATTTTTTATTTTTCTACCAACAAAGTAAAGAATTAAACCTGCTATAAAAAGAATTAATAATAGCCAAGTATTCCCTCCTGTTTCATGAATAGAAGCAAATACAGCAAGTAAAATCATTGTGACTAAATCAGCAATTACTGCTACAAGCAAAATAATTTGCCCAATAACGGACTTCATGATGTTTGCTTCTTTTAAAGTTGGAACTACTACTCCTAAAGAAATAGTTGCGATAATAATGGTCATTAAGAATGCACTATCAACAAATCCAGCTAGTACAAATAAGAAACTTAATCCGATTGATAGAAGGAGAATTGCCACAAAAATAATCATTGCCGTCTGAAATGATTTAGGCTCTAATTTCCCATTAGGCAATGTCTCTCTTTTTTTTCTACTTGAAAAAGCAGAAAAATCTATCTCTAAACCACTTAAAAACATTAAAAAGATAAACCCTAAAGTCGATAGAGTTTCTAGCCACATATCTTGCTCTACAAGGTTAAACCCACTTTTCCCGATAATTAAACCCATCAGAATTTCTGCCACAACTACGGGAATAATATTCAATTTTAGTCGTTGCAAAATAATTGGTGTTAATAGAGCCACCGTAACTACGATAACTAGTGATGCGAAAGAAGCACCGTGTTCCATCGCTATCCCTCCTTTTTTCCTCTAATTCGTTAAATAACTCATAAACATAGTTGCCATACCAAAATAAATCAAAATACTAATAATGTCATTAATTGTTGTAATAAATGGACCTGAGGCCACAGCTGGGTCTATATTAAATTTGTGCATAATAAGAGGGATGATTGCACCAGCAATCGTTGCTACTATCAGTGTTCCAAGGATTGAAACTCCAACTAGAATTCCGAGAAATAAATCACCCTTCCATACATACACCACAATCGTAACCAGTATGCCACATATCGTTCCAGTAATGAGCCCAGTCCCTGCTTCTCTTACAATTAGCTTCCAGCTATTTTCCTTGCCAATATCTCCTGTGGCTATCCCACGTACAGCAACTGCCAAAGCTTGCGTTCCTGTATTCCCAGCCATTCCGGCAATCAGTGGAATAAATACAGCAAGGATTGCTACTTGATTGAGTGTTTCTTCAAATCGACCAATAAGGCTTGCAGTAAACATGCCAAGAAATAATAAAATAATTAGCCATGGGAGCCTTTTTTTTGCTGCAGAGAAAGGATGCTGGTCAACAAAATCCATATTGGAAACCGCAGCAAATTTTGAATAATCCTCTGAAGCTTCCTCTTGCATAACATCGACAATATCATCAATTGTAATAATCCCAAGCAATCTTTTTTGAAAATCAATAACAGGTAAGGCTAAAAAGTCATAGTCTTGCATTTTTCTAGCTACTTCTTCCTGATCCTCACTTACAGAGACAGAATAGATTCTGTCATTCATAATATCTTTGATAAGCGTTTGATTCCCACTAACAATTAAACTTCGTAAAGAAACCACGCCAACTAATTGTTTTTGGTCATTAACTACATAAATATAATAAATAGTTTCTGCATTGGGTGCCTCTCTTTTTAAAATATTCATAGCAGTCTCTACCGTTTGTTCTGCAGATAAACTTATATAGTCTACTGTCATAATACTTCCAGCAGTCGACTCTTCATAATGCATAAGTGCTTTAATGCTCGTTGCAGTTGGTTGCTCCATTATTGCCAAATAGCTTTCTACTTGCTCTTTTTCTAATACATTTAATATATCTACAGCATCATCTACAGACATATTTGCTAAAGTGTCTGCTACATAATCAGGGATAAGTTTAGCAAAAATCTCTTGATATTCCCAATCATCCATTTCTAAGTTCTCAAACATTTCTGCGATTTCACTTGGAGCTAAGTATTCAAAAACTTTGGTTCTCTCTTCTATCTCCATTTCCTTAAAAAATGAAGCTTGGTCATAAGGATGTAATTCAAGGAAATTTTTACGAAATTCCTGTAAGTTTTCATTTTGTAAAGAATGGAGAATTACATTACGCTGTGCTTCATTCGTTAAATTTTTCTCTGACACTTGTCTTCCTCCTCTCTTTTAAAATTGACTATTTTTCTTTGTCAAAGCAATAAGCTTTTAAAAAGGCTGTTTAAGTTTGTAACTGCAATTTAATCATAATTGTTGGTGGCCGACTTTTAAATTTGGGTATTTCATTTGTTTTCCGAGGCGACAGCTTGCTTTCCATGGGGCGAGCGCCGAGCCGCTTCGTTACTACGTTCCTGCTGCAGGGTCTCGGACTTTCTCGCAGCTCCCATAGGAGTCGAGCTGTCGCCTCTCCAAACCAACTTAATATTCGCTTTCAAATAAATAAACCCTTAATTAATTTGGAGAAACTATACTTTTTCAGTGCCCTCGTTATGCTCATGCAGAATCTTAATAGCGTCTCTCTCGATAATCCCACTGGAGTCTACGTATATTACGGCTACTCTATTTTTCCAACTTATTCTTTTTTCCTATTGAAAAAACAACAATCTTTTAGAAAACTGCCTTTAAAAATCAGCCTAAAAATTTCAATATGATTTTTATAGTAACAAAAGATTAACGATTTGTCTTTTATTTAGACATGACACTTTTATTCTTTTATCTTTCCCCAAAAGCAGAAACAATTAACAAAATGCTCTCTAAAGCAATTGGGTATAGTAAAAAAGAGAATAAAGGAGAGAGGGATTTTATGAAGCTTGATATCATTGGAGATATTCATGGGTGCTATGAGGAGTTTAAACTTTTAACAGAGAAATTAGGTTATAGATGGGATCAGAATTATCCACAGCATCCAGCAGGGAGAAAACTAGCGTTTGTTGGAGATTTAACAGATCGCGGCCCTGCTTCCTTAGCTGTAATAGAAACTGTTTATTTATTACTCAAAAAGGATTTGGCTTATTACGTACCTGGAAACCATTGCGATAAATTGTATCGTTTTTTCTTAGGACGAAATGTGAAAATTGCCCATGGTCTAGAAACAACCGTAGAAGAATGGAAGCAATTAAATAAAAGAGAACAGGAAAGAATAAGAAAAATGTTTAAAGAATTATATGAGAATGCACCATTATATCATGTGCTTGACAATCAAAAGCTTGTTATTGCTCATGCTGGCATTCGGGAGGATTACATTGGCCAATATCATAATAAAGTAAAAACATTCGTACTGTATGGGGATATCACAGGCGAGGTACATGGAGACGGTTCACCTGTAAGAAGAGATTGGGCTAAATATTATAAAGGAAAATCCATCATTGTTTATGGTCATACACCAGTAAGCAATGTAAGAGAAATCCATCGTACCTATAACATTGATACAGGCGCAGTATTTGGAGGAAAATTAACAGCACTAAAATATCCAGAACTAACTAGCGAATCTGTCCCATCCAGTATGCCTTTTTTTGCAGAGAAATTCCGTACTTTTGATGAAGAGGTAGTAGGAAACAAGGATAGGTGAGTGAATTAATAAAGAGTTAGAGATCTGTCTTCGATCCTTAACTCTTTGTCATTTTTTGCTTCAACCTTTTCATATCGTCCGGGAGATCAATTGTAAAAGTCATTGTTTGTTTTGAAACTGGATGTGTAAATTTAATAAAAAAACAATGTAATGCTTGCCGATCAATATCGATTCTTTTCCCACCATATAAGTCATCCCCATGAAGTGGGTGTCCTTTATAAGAAAGATGTACTCGTATTTGATGAGTTCTTCCTGTCTCAAGTGTTAATTCTACTATAGAATAATCTACATCCTGTGATAAGACTTGATAATGGGTAATGGCTGTTTGCCCATCTTCTCGAACTTCTCTTTTAATTATACTGTCTTGGCACCTGCCAATTGGCTCATTAATTATATCACGTAAGGGAGAAATTTCCCCTTCTGCAATAGCGATATATTTTCTTTTTACATCTCCAGTTTTTTGTTGCTCACTCAGTAAATGATGAATATGGCGATGCTTCGCAATAAGTACTAATCCTGATGTATCTCGATCTAAGCGTGTAACAATATGAGTTGTTGCTTCAATGCCCTGCTTTTTATAGTAATCAACTAAGGCATTTGCCAAACTGCCTGTAGGATGCTCTCTTGAAGGGATCGTATTCATCCTAGCATTTTTTTGCACGATAAGAATATACTCATCCTCAAAGATTATGTTTAAAGGAATGGATTCTGGTGTTAATCCACTACTAGGCAACTCAGGCGGAAAGAGAACAACTAAATGATCATCCCTTTTTAAAAAATAGCGAACGTTTTCTTCTTGATCGTTTACCAGGATTTTTCCACCTTTAAACTTTATATCTGTTAAAGCTGCCTTTGAGATACATTGTGTTTTCAAAAATTCTTTAATGGTAATGCCTGCTTCATGCTGTATAACCCACTCTAACAAAAAGCTCAAACTATCGCTCCTGTCTATTTCTTATTCAGAAATGAAAGAATCATGTACTCGTTTCCAAAATGGGAACGAACGAAATCTTGCAAACCGTACTTTTTCTTCTGCTACACGATATTGAATCGAATGTACTTTTTTATGTAATAGATTCAAATGATCAATCGAAATTTGAAAATTCGGTTCATTAACTGGCTTTAAAACACATGTATGATGTTTTGGTAAAATCAATGGGGAGCCAACCGTTCTAAAAACACGATTATTAATGGACGCCATTTCTGCCAGCTGAATGGCTTCAATGGAAGGATGTACAATTGCCCCACCTAATGCTTTGTTATAGGCAGTACTTCCAGAAGGTGTTGAGACACAAAGACCATCTCCTCTAAACCGCTCGAAATGCTTACCGCTCATTTCCACATCCATGACAAAGGTTCCTTCTATACTTTTCACCGTTGATTCATTTAATGCTAAGTATCTCGTTTCCTTCTCTTCGTTCTGATATCGTACAACCACTTCCAATATTGGATATTCAATGATGTTATAAGGCGTTTTCGCTATCGCAATCACTAGTTTTTCCAATTCAGCTGGAGTCCAATCTGCGTAGAATCCTAAATGACCTGTATGCATACCAACAAATGCTGTTTTGTCTAAACGATTGCTGTAGCGATGAAATGCATAAAGAAGTGTTCCATCTCCCCCTACAGAGATAACAATATCTGGCTCTTCTTCATCATATTGAAGTTCAAAATCAAGTAAGTATTGTTTGATTATTTGCACTAAGTTTTCGGATTTTGAATCACCCTTTGAGGTTACGGCAAATTTCATTGTTTAGTAGCTCCTCTTCTCAGTTTAGAAATGCAGAATATATATTTTTATTTCTATTGTTTTAACTTAAGAAAAAAATACTAACTATTCTTGTCATTTTCTTTTTTTCGATTAAAGAAAGCTTGTGCTTCTTGAATTTCTCCACGGATTAAGGACATTTCTTTATCTAAACGAAAGGCTGCTTCTGCAGCTCCCTGCAACCTCATTTTAATATCTTCGGGAAATTGGCCCTTATATTTATAATTCAGTGAATGTTCAATCGTCGCCCAAAAGTTCATCGCAAGGGTACGAATTTGGATCTCAACTAGGAGCTTCTTTTCCCCAGTAATGGTTTGTACTGGATAGACAATTACCACATGATAGGATCGATAGCCGCTTTCTTTACTATGTAATATGTAATCTCTTTCTTCTACAATTTCAAAATCATTTCTTTGTCTTAATAGTTCAACTACTCTTATAATATCGTCAACAAATGGACACATCATACGAAGTCCTGCAATATCTTGCATTTCCGTTTCTAATTTGTCTAAAGGAATTCCTTTTTCATTCGCCTTATCTAATATACTTGCAATCGGCTTTACGCGCCCTGTTACAAATTCGATTGGAGAATGCTCCTCTTCATGATCAAATTGTCGTCGCATTCCTTTTAGTTTAACCTTTAATTCATCCACTGCCTGTTTGTAGGGAGCCAAAAATTGATCCCACTGTTTCATATATAACACCTCATTTCCAAGGTTTCTTTTTGAGACGAGGTATTTCACTTATAGAAAATCTGTTAATTTATTCTTGTTCTCTATACAGGAAGGCTAGCACCTAATTTATCCCATTCACTGTGCCGTTGTACCTGCAAAAAACTAATCAACAAATTTTATTGGAAAACGGAAGAAACCGCTTTTTCCATTTCCTCTCCATAATTTCCATTTCCTCGAATATTTTCAATTAAATATTCCAATTCCTCTTTAAAATTCTCAAGCAATAATTCCCCATTTAAAGCCTTAATAAAGAATGCATTATTTGCTTCTAATGCCACTTTACAATCCTTCCACACCATTTCTGGAATTTCTAGATAAACATATTCATTTTCTTTTTCAAGTAAATATATAAACGCAAGAGAATCAGAGTCAACCAGCATTTGACCACTTGCCATTGTATTCTCTAAATTCGCATTCTCCTGCAATTGAAATACCAGTTCATTTTCTCTTACAATACTCTCTGTAATCTTCCATTTTTGTTTCATCATTCACCCTCCAACTATGCATTATTTTACCACAACCAAAAGAAATATCATAGAAAAGCGCAGGGTTCCCGTTTAGGGGCGTGTGGGATGGAGCGACCTTTCCTGAGATAAAGGAAACACGGTGAACGTTAGTGAGCCGATGTTGACTTATCGTAGGGAACGGGCGCGAAGCCCATCTGCCCCTGGGTGCCTGGAGCTAGACAAATAGAAAAGCGCAAGGTACCCGTTTAGGGGCGTGTGGGATGGAGCGACCTTTCCTGAGATAAAGGAAACACGGTGAGCGACAGTGAGCCGATGTTGACTTATCGTAGGGAACGGACGCGAAGCCCATCTGCCCCTGGGTGCCTGGAGCTAGACAAATAGAAAAGCACAGCTGCCTAGGTAGCTGTTTATTTAACACAAAAGGAATAAAAAATGGAACGGAAACAAAATGGAAGTTGACAATAGCTTGTTTTCTAATCTCACCTTATAATAGTAGAAAAGATTACATTAGAAAGGATTTATTTATGTCGCAAACTCAAAACATTGAAATTGAATTTAAAAACATGTTAACAAAGAAAGAGTATGAATTGCTTCTTACTCACTTTCACATTCAAGAAGGCGATTTATTTGAGCAAGAAAATCATTATTTTGATACAAGCGATTTTGCTTTAAAGGCTAACCATTCTGCATTAAGAATTCGCAAAAAGAATGACGGGTATGAATTAACATTAAAACAGCCTCATCCAGATGGACTTCTTGAAACAAATAAAGTTCTTTCCAAAGAAGAAAGCGAAGCAATTTTTGCAACTGGGAAAATAAACGATGAGAAAATTTCTCGTCTATTGGTAGAAATGAACATCGAGCCTGCTTCCATTTTATATTTTGGAAGCCTCCGAACTATTAGAGCAGAAAAAACAATTGGAAATGGTTTACTAGTTTTAGATCATAGTTTTTATTTAAAAAAAGAAGATTATGAGTTAGAATATGAAGTAAGTAATCGGGAAGAAGGAGAAATATATTTCACAGAACTATTATCCAGCTTAAACATTCCCGTTAGAAAAACGAAAAATAAAGTACGCAGATTTTATGAAGAAAAATACAAACAAAAATAAATTTTAGTTTATTAATACACCATTTAATGGACCTTCATATATGGTTCCATTGCGTTTTTTAAGATTGTATCTTGAAAATTTTGCTTATAATTAGTTGGCAAAATGGAACAGCCTGAATACACGTAGACTCTATGGAAGTGGCTCGGCGCCTTCCCCATGGAGAGCGAAGTGTATTCAGGCTGCGTGTAATAACAGCAGACTTCAAGAAAACATTTTTTTAGACTAAAACAGAAAATGGTCGTGCTTATCGTTAACGGCAATACTTATGTCCCAACCATCTTCGTTTTGTTAAACGAAATTTTGCATGACTGTATAAAAGTCCTTATTTTAACAACGGAGGAAAGCAATGAAAATTGATCAATTTAAAGTAATGCTTGAACTCCAAGCTTTACAAGGATTAAATTCTATGAACACTACAAATAGTAGTGCATCCACCCTTTTCCAAGACTTTCTGAGTAGTATGTTGTCATCCGAATCAACTTTAACAAATTCTATTGAAAACAATACTCTAGGAACTTCTTCCCTACCTGTAGGAGTGACTAGTAATGTTTCCCTTCTACCAATGAACTTAACAAAGCTTTCTTCTTCATCGTCATCTGCCACCGATTACGATGAAATGATTAAAGTAGCTGCGGATAAATATAATCTACCTGAAAAATTAATAAGCTCCGTTATTAAAGTGGAATCTAACTTCAATCCAAACGCTACGAGCTATGCAGGAGCATCTGGATTAATGCAACTAATGCCTAGTACTGCAAAATCATTAGGTGTACAAAATGTATTTAACCCAATAGATAATATCATGGGCGGAAGTAAGTATTTAAAGCAAATGTTAGACAAATATAACGGAGATGTTGAACTTGCTTTAGCTGCATATAATGCAGGGCCTGCTAATGTTGATAAGTATGGTGGTATTCCACCGTTCAAAGAAACCCAGAATTACGTAAACAAAGTCACACAGCAATATATGGCATAATTTCTATCTCGATCTATTTACAAGCTATTTATTTGTACAATGAAATGTGGATTGTTACAATATAATAAAGTAATGTTATAAAAGAACGAAAAAGGAGTTTTAAATATGGTCGAGAAAATGTCGACACCTTATGATCAAATCGGTGAAGCCACATTAAATAAACTTGTAGATATATTCTACAATCATGTTGGTCAACATCCTGACCTAGCTCCTATCTTCCCAAAGGATTTAACAGAAACAGCTCGTAAACAAAAACAATTTCTTACACAATTTTTAGGTGGTCCTTCCCTTTATTCAAATGAACATGGTCATCCTATGCTTAGAGCGAGACATCTACCTTTTCCCATAACAGAAAAGAGAGCACAAGCATGGTTAGCTTGCATGGATCAGGCCATGGAAGAAGTAGAACTAGATAGCGAACTGCGTGATGGGATTTTTTCAAGACTCGTGCTGACAGCAAAACATATGATCAATTCGGAGGAAATCGAAACTAAAAAAGGTGATAACACGTGATGGAAAAAGACTTCTCTATATCCAAGCCGAAAACAGCTGATGATAATTGCCAAGAAAGTAAACCACTTGAAATCTATATGTTTATCGATCCACTCTGTCCTGAATGCTGGGCACTTGAACCTATTATGAAAAAACTACAAATTGAGTATGGACGATATTTCTCCCTTAAACATGTATTAAGTGGTAGATTATCTTCTTTAAATTGTAGTAAGAAAAGCAAGCATGCAAACATTGCTGAATTTTGGGAAAAAACAGCTAGTCGTTCTGGAATGTCATGTGATGGTTCCTTATGGTTTGATAATCCTATTATTTCGCCACATTTACCTTCCATTGCGCTAAAGGCGGCAGAATTGCAAGGCCGGAAATCGGGAATGAAATTCTTACGAAAATTACAAGAGCTTTTATTTTTGGAGAAAAAAAATATTGCCACATTTGATGTACTTAAATCTTGTGCCAAGAGCGTGGGAATAGATGTAATTGAGTTTGTAGCTGATATCCATTCACATAGTGCAGCGAAGGCATTTCAATGTGATTTAAAAATCACAAGAGAAATGGAAGTAAATGAAATTCCGACATTAGTCTTCTTTAATGAAAATATTGAAGAAGAAGGAATTAAAGTCACAGGTTATTATCCTTATGAGATATATGTTCAAATCATCGAAGAAATGCTGCAAATTCAACCAGAAAAAGCAGCGCCACCACCACTCGAAAACTTTTTAGAGTGTTTTAAACTTGTTGCGTCCAAGGAATTATCTGTTGTTTATAATAAATCGATACAAGAAGTGGAAAAAGAAATGAAGAAATTGCAATTACAACAACTAGTAGAACAAATACCTGCTAAATACGGGGTGTTTTGGAAATATATCGGTTAGTAAATAAGGGATATGGCATATCTACAACAGATGCCATGTCTATTTTTTTATTTTGCTTCAAAATAGGAAAGATAAAAAGGAATCCTAAAAAAATAAAAAAGGACTTGCTGTCTCAAGGCAAGGCCTTTTTTATTTTTTTACGAACAAAGGGGATGGGAGAAATTTTTCACGGTCAAACAAAGGGGTATAAGTTTGTATGTGATTAACTTCACAACTATATACTATCATAGGTCAATCAATTTTCGCAATACACTCGATACTTTGTTCACAAAAGCGTCAAAATTAAAGACGTTTTTGTAAAGATTATCGCCATTTCCCGTCCGCCCTTTCTGAGAATACAACTCCTCCACGTTTCCTGAAAAAGGATAGAAATGAAAAATCCATTAGGAAAAGAGGGACTAGATTCTTTTATGCTCCAGTATCTCCTACAATATCTTAGCTTAATAACTCTATTTGCAGGAATCTATACTTCTTAATTTATTATTCATCTTTTAAATCTTTCATTAATTTTTTCATTTCATTAATTTCTTCTATTTGCTTACTTATAATTTCATCAGCAAGACTTCGGACTCTTGGATCAGTTATTTGAGCACGCTCACTCGTTAAAATGGCAATGGAATGATGGGGAATCATTGCTTCCATATAATCCACATCGTCAACAAGTGTTTGGCTCCTCAACAAGTATAGGGAAAGAAAAAAGACAACTACACTTCCAATCGCAATCATTATATTTACTTTCCGATTTTTTAACATTTTAACCATAAATACTAGCATAATCAGCGCCATTGTCGCTCCCATCAACAAAGCCATATACGCTCTTGTTTCACTAAAAAAAATATGGTCCATTTTATAAGTACTCAAGTATTTAAATAGAAACATGACAATTGTTGAGGTTAAAACCATTCCAAAAAACTTTACATATGGCTTCATAAAAAAACTCCCTTTCTATTAATTTTTAGAATTAACCCCCTCCGATTCTCAAACATCCCTTCTTAGAGATTTCTCTTCCCTAACTACAATTAAACAAAACCTCCTCCAAATAATATGGAGTATTTCATATCATAGAATCCCTTATAACCTAAAATCCATTTATTACCAATAGAAGTATAATCAGATTTTGCTTTAGTCAACTATTCCTTAGCTTTTTGATGACTTTATAGAATATCACGGTCTGCCAATTTTATTACATTAAATATTAAACTAAACCTTTTGAAACATAGATAGTCCTAAAATTCACATGCCCTATCCCTTTGTTCTAAGTAATTTTTTATCTATTAATCAATGATTTTCTAGAAAACAAAATAAATAAACAAAAAAACGAGTAAAAGAGCTGTCTCTCCTACCCGTTTTTCCATCCTACAGACTATTATAGTTCATTCAATAAGCTTTCCATTTCATTTAATTTTTCTTCAAATACCTTACAAGCCTCTTCAATTGGTGTTTTGCTTGTCATATCTACCCCAGCTTTTTTAAGAACCTCAATGGGATAATCGGAGCTTCCAGCCTTGAGAAAATCGATATATCGCTCAACAGCAGGCTTTCCTTCCTCCAAAATTTGTTTACTTAAGGCCGTTGCAGCACTATAGCCAGTCGCATATTGATACACATAGAAATTATAATAGAAATGCGGTATTCTTGACCATTCTAATCCAATTTCCTCATCAATTACGATGTCTTCTTCACCAAAATACTTCTGATTTAATGCGTAGTACTCTTTTGTCAATAAATCAGCAGTTAATGGCTCATTATTACTTGCCTTTTCATGAATTAGTTGTTCAAATTCAGCAAACATCGTTTGACGGAATACTGTACCTCTGAATCCTTCTAGGAAATAATTAAGCAAGTATAAACGTTTTTGCTTATCCGTAATCGTTTTAAGCAAATAATCATTTAACAAGGATTCATTACAAGTAGAAGCAACTTCAGCGACAAAGATGGAATAGTTCCCATATGGATATGGTTGTGATTTTCTTGTATAGTAGCTATGCACAGAATGGCCAAATTCATGAGCTAATGTAAATAAATTATTCACATTATCCTGCCAGTTCATTAAAATATATGGATTTGTTCCGTATGCGCCTGAAGAATAGGCCCCACTTCTCTTCCCTTTATTCTCATGGACATCCACCCAGCGATTTTCAAAGCCTTCTTTTAAGATTGAAGCATATTCTTCTCCTAGAGGTGCCAAACCTTTCACTACTAATTCCTTCGCTTCATCATAAGGTATTTCCATCTTTACATCCTTTACTAACGGTGTATAAAGATCATACATATGAAGCTTTTCTACTCCAAGAACCTTTTTGCGAAGCTTCACATAGCGATGCAATAATGGTAAATTTTTATTTATCGTTTCGACTAAATTTTCATACACTTGTTCAGGAATATTATTCGCAGCCAGTGCAGCATGCCTTGGTGAGCTATAATTTCTTATCTTTGCATTGAATGTATGATTTTTTACTTCTCCACTTAAAGTGGAAGCAAACGTATTTTTAAATTTTCCATAGGTGTCATAAACGGCCATAAAAGCATCATGACGTACTCGCTCATCTGCGCTCTCTAAAAAACGTGAATAACGGCCATGAGTAACCTCTACTTCTTCTCCATTCTCATCTTTAATGGTTGGGAATTCTAAATCAGCGTTATTAAGCATTCCAAATGTATTGCTTGAAGAATCCAATACTTCTGATGCTTGTGCTAACAATGCTTCCTGTTCTGCACTTAATACATGTGGACGTTGCAAGTTAACTTCTTCTAACGCCTTTTTATATAGCTGTAATTCTGCTTTTTCTTCTAAAAAAGCATTGATTACTTTTTCATCAATAGACAATAATTCTGGAACCATATATGCAAGAGCACTTGCAGCTTGGGCATATAAGCTTTTAATACGGCCATCTACCCCTTGATAGTAACTGTTCGTTGTATCTTGGTCATACCGCATATGTGCATATGTATATAATTTTCCGAGCCTTGATAAAAGCTCGTCTTGATACTGCAAAGCTTCATAAAGAACATCTGCGCTATCTGCCAGCTTGCCTTGATATTCTGTTGCCTTTTGTGATAAATTCTTTACTTCTTCAAATTCTTTATCCCATTCTTCATCAGTCGCAAAAATATCCTCTAATTTCCAAGTGTCCTCAACTGGAATTTCATTGCGTAATGGTAATTTCTTAACACTTGTTTCTGTTGACATACTAAATCCTCCACTCTTATCCTTCGTAATTCGAAAATAAACCATAGTACATAGTTCTCTTTTTATAAACTAATTCCTTCTTTATTGTAACAAAATTCCGGTTTAATTCCGATTATAAGCATTTGACCAATACTATTATCATATGTAATTTCTCCTTTTTCATTATCATTTATTGCTTATCATCATATTTTTTAATCGCTGATAAAACAGTACTTCTTCTTGTGTTTGTCTCTCATAATTATTTATTTTTTTCTGATGAAGAAGTCGAAAGAAATTGGGTTTTACTTCTTCCAAAACTTGGATACTCACAAGCATTTGTAAATAATGCTTAACGACGGTTTTCCATTCTATGTTTTCTAGAAAAGGAAACTCTCTTATTTTAATATGTCCTGCCTTTATTCTTTTTTGAAAAAAATCATAAACTTTTTGAAGTGGATAAATTTTCTTTTCATCATTAAGACAAAAGCTATCGAGAAAAATATATGCTTGCCAGAATAGTGGTGGTGTTTCAAAGAGGAAACCTTCTTTCACAGGGATTCCGATAAAGGGTGGTAAAAAATGAGGATGTAATTCACCGGCATAGAGTTCTTTTAAAAAATGATCATTCGTCTTAGTAGGATAATGTAAATCTTTTGTTTTTTGGCGGTTTAGTAGCTCACGCCAATAGGAATAATGGATATTCATGCTTGGAATTTTCGGGAGACTTTTCTCTAATTTCACTAAGGGATAGGAAGAAGTAGAGATAAAAGTTTGAGAGACGGAGATTGGAATGGGATTGTGAAGCAAATAAAAGACCTTATTAAATGGGCAATATATTGGTAGAAGATACTGGCTCTGATAGAAAGTGAGAAATTGAAAAATAAAAGCAGTAAGTTTCAATTTGATTGGATTCCATTTTTTTATTTGATTAAAGCCAATAATCCATATGGGCTGAATATTTATTTTTCGATAGCCATCTGTACGCTTTTTTACTAATTGAGGAGAAATGACAGCACACTGAAATTCAATTACATACTTTTTATGATGCAAGATAAAGCTGATATCTCCCCGTTGCTTTATTTCTGGATAATATGGTTCCAATTCTGGCTGAAGATTTACTTGAAGTAATTTTTGATATAATTGAAGCTTCCCTTGCAAATGGTAGGAAGACTCAGCCTCTCCGTTACCTGAACAGCAGTCTTTCCTTTCATGGGCAAAATGAGTAATCTTTTTTGTCCCCATCTTCAAAATGACACGTCCTTTACATTCTGGACAATATGTCGGAATATTTTTCCATGCTTTTAGTTCTTCCTTGTCTCTCATAGTAAATAAATTAATAATGCTTCCTTTTTCGGTCATGGCAGTAAACAAATACAAATCCCTCCCTTTGATTTCTTTCCTATACTTATTCTTTTTTGTCCTTCCGAATCCTTCAAGAATATTAATTTTCATGTAAAAAATGCAAAAAAAAACTATCTTTGTCCAAGAAAGATAGTTTTCCCTGTTGCAAGGCTTGCTTTATAACAATGGCGACAATAATCTAGAAGTGGATTCAAGCATCCTATACCCATAATGCCTTTTATTAAAGCTCGCCACTTCTAATTCAAGTGAGTGTTTGATGTCTTCCTTATAATCTTTTACTAGTTTTTCTATACTCCTTGTTTTATATAAAAAAGCACTTACTTCAAAATTTAAATGAAAGCTCCTCATATCCATATTACAAGTCCCAATGGAGGCAATTTCTCCATCCACAATAATAATTTTGCTATGCATAAATCCTCGATTGTATTCAAAAATCCTTACGCCTGACTCTAATAATTCTGGAAAATAGGAACGAGAAGCATGGAAAACGATTCGTTTATCTGGTTTACTAGGTACAAGTATGCGAACATCCACTCCACTTAGAGATGCTATTTTAATTGCAGAAAAAATGTCCTCATCTGGAATAAAATATGGAGTGGCAATCCAAATCGATACTTTCGCAGTCGTAATCATACTGAAAAATATACTTTTAATAACACTCCATTCATTGTCAGGACCACCGGCTATTAATTGTACTCCACCATGTGAATTTTCCTCAGAAACAGGTGTTAAGTATTCCTCTGTTAAAAAACTATGACTAGTCATGTAGAACCAATCTTGGAGAAAAATTAATTGCAAAGATCTTACTGCATTACCTTTCACAAGTAAATGAGTGTCTCTCCAATATCCAATTGAAGGATTTCTCCCTAAATACTCATCCCCAATATTCAGCCCACCAACAAAGCCCACATTTCCATCCACAATAATAATTTTACGATGATTTCTAAAATTAAATTTGCTATTAAAAAAAGGCATTTTAACAGGCCCAAATGCAATTACTTCAATGCCAGCCTCTTTCATTTCTAGGCAAAACCTTTTAGAAAGCTTCCAAGATCCAACTGCATCATATAAAAATCTAACTTGTACCCCAGCCATTGCTTTTTCAACTAATATGTCCTTAATCTGAGAACCGATTGCATCATCTCTTACTATATAATATTCCATGTGAATATGGTGTTTCGCTCGCTTCAGTTCATCTAAAATAGTAGAAAATGTTTCCTCACCATCTGTTAACACCTGTGTTGAGGTACCAAAGGAGATTGGACTATTTCCAAGCTTCTCAGCTAGGTGAAATAAATTGCGTTGATGTCCGTCTAGAATCTTTCTTTTCTCTTCTGATTTAGAACCAATATCTTGCTCAATCTTAAGAAATGCTTCTTTATCCAAAAAGTATTTTTTTCGATAAACTCTTTCCTTCTGATAGTTCCTGCCAAAGAATAAATAAAAGACAAAACCAATAATCGGAAAACTTCCTAAAACAATTAACCATGTTAGTGTTTGTGTTGGGTGTCTATTTTCAAAAAATATAACAAATCCAATAAAAATCACTGATAAACTTATTACTAAACTTAACTGCCCGTAAATTCCTCCCCGAATAGAAAAAAATAAATTAAACACATAAACAAAAAGAGCTGCAACAACAAAAAATAATCCTAACCTAGCAGTATGATTCATAGCAAACACCGCCATTCTCCCATTTACTTACATTAAGCTTAGCTCTATTCATTATTATTCCCTTATATTTACCCACAATGTCAATTTAATACTCGCTTTAAAAGCTGCTAAATTGCTCTTTTGAAAAGAACATTTATGAACGCAAGACTACTTGAAAAATGAAGCTTACTTTCTAGTTTTTAAAGGTGTCTATATCTATTCAAAAGGAATGACAATTATACATGCCTTCGCCGAGTTTCTTTAGCCTAAATACAAAAAAACTCCACAATGCAAGGCACTAACCGAACATTGTGGAGTTTCTTCTTCACTTCGAAATATTATTGTTGTATCCCTATTATTTAATGAAAGTATTTTCTTAACTCCATAAATACTTCGTTCTCAATAATTATTTTTCCGTATTCTTGGAGAACATGAATTGTCATTTTGGAATCTTCTTGAGCATATTCTAATAAAATGCTTAATGCATTTTCTACTTCCTCTTCTGGTATTTCTTCGTCAAGGAACTGTACAAATAAGTAGTATTTATCATTATAGGTATAAAGTTTGGTATCAATTCCTTCTAGTCCCTGTAGTTTGGATAAGGAGATGATGTCCTCAAAATCTTTAAATGTTAGTATAAATTCAAGACTGTCATCGTATTCTTCTTCCCCATCTTTAATGGTAAAGTGTTGATCCATCAAGTCTTCAAATCTTTCATCTACTGGTAAATCCTTCAACTTATCCTCAGGGATAGAAATTTCAAACTTCTGTCCATCTTTTGAAAGCTGTGCTTTTGTAACGAGAATTTCCAACCCTTTTTCTAATGCCTGAACCTGAATCCATAATGGTCCATCAAACATGAAGTCTTCTTCTTGATGCACTTCATCCATCATTTCCCAAAATAGTTCTTCACTACGTTCCCGATTATACCAAATCTCCTCACGCTTAAAACCACGTTCTTCTATATCAATATACGAAATATAAAACTTTACTGTATGATCATTAATTCTTTCAATTTCCATACGCTAACACTCCCTTCAGACTATGATGGAAGGGACAAGAGACCCCCATACAGATTTGTTTTATTCCTTACAATAAATCGTTCTGAAATAAAAATTTATATTTTCCTTGTATTGTACCTTGTACCTTGTACCTTGTACCTTATATTTTATGACAAAAGCTGTATAAATGGAATTAAAATATCTTGGGATCGAAAAAAACCATTAAATACCCATTCAAAAAACATTCACAATTCTCAATTTTCTAAAATAAGCACAGCTTCATTCAGCCTCAGGTTTTATTTCTTTTTAATACCTTATTCCTGTTTCGTTATATTTAGTAGTATTACCTCATAGAAATTATTTCAAACTAAAAAGAAAAAGCAAATAACTATCCGTTTTATCCAAACATATTGATTTTCAGTTTAAGCTAATCATTGAAACTTTTACAAAGCATTCGTTCGTCGCTTCTCTTCCTATTAATAGGATTGAGCCTATTTCCCAAATAAAAAATAAAAATCTGACCAAAGGATGATAAAATCACATCCTATAAAGTCAGATCTTTTTATACTTGCTTATAATTAGTTAACTAATCGTTGAGCTTCTCTTAATTGGAAAGTACGAACTTTTCTTGGTAAGAATCGACGAATTTCATCTTCGTTATACCCAACCTGCAGCCTTTTTTCATCAATTATAATTGGGCGTCTTAATAGCCCTGGATTATTTTGAATAATGCCAAATAAATCTTGTAGCGGCATTGTTTCTAAATTCACATTTAGTTTTTGAAAAGTTTTGCTTCTTGTTGAAATAATCTCATCGGTTCCATCTTCTGTCATGCGAAGAATTTCTTTTATCTCGTCAATTGAAAGAGGCTCTGAGAAAATATTTCTTTCTTTATAAGCAATTTCATGTTCCTCTAACCATGCTTTTGCTTTTCTGCAGGATGTACAACTTGGTGAAGTGTATAATGTTACCATTTTACAAATTCACGCTCCCTTTATTTAGACATGTAATTAACTACATTCATTATAATTATAAATAACTTGAATTCTTTTTTCGAAAATTCTTAAATTATAATTAATTCAATCAAGTAATTTATATTAATTATTATACACTAATTATTTGCTTTATGGTATATGTTTTGAAAAAATTATCCACAAGTATGATTTTTTTCTGTTTATAAGCTTCTATTCTTTGCAATGTTTGTTGGTGTTCTCCTCCTTTATGTAAGAAAAACTCGTTATACTTGTACGAATTCCTCTCTTATTTTGTTGCTTATCATTATAGACGTTTGAAAACAAAAAAAGTTTCAAAAATTTACGGTATCTGTTAGGATATTTGTTTTAAAAATGACCTTATTTTTTAATACCCCTTATTTCTTTTCATTAAACCTATTTCTATTCTCAATTAAAATGTTTTAATGAAAATACGACCTTTACAGATCGTTCATCCTCAACCTATCTTCCTCAAGGGGATTTTATCTTTGCAAGCTAATTAAATTTCGTCAAAAATGTTTTTTTGTTCTTCCTCATCGTTCAATTGCACTACTTTTTCAACTGGTTCATAAGCTTCCCCGTAAAAATGGACATCCTTATATGTATGAATTTTATTATATGTCTTTACCAATGCCTGATAAACGACATCTTCTCCTTCATTATTTGGAGCCCAATAGAGAATTTCCATCGCATTTACTTCTCTAGTTGCTAATGACAACCGTCTATAACCAATCGTTTTTGCATGTTTAAATCCTTCACGCTGATAAAATTTCAATCTCTTTTTTGTATCACTATCCTTATAATTTATAGGTTCCACTTCTAATATAATTGGTTTCCCCTTCTTTTTTAGCTTCTCAACTAATTGATGTCCAAGACCTTGCCCTCTGGCTTCATTAGAAACAAATAAATAATCTATAAAAATAAAGTCCTCCGCTTCCACATACATCAACACATGATATTTGTCTTCATCCTTATGATAATACTCTGGAAAATCCTTAAGCAAAGCTTCCATATGTTCTTGCGATTTCATTTCTTCAACAGGAAAATATTCATTAAGTTTATCGTACCAATGCATTTATTAATCTCCTTTTTCTTCTTTGTTATTCGGTATATAGTTAACATTTTTTGTATAATTATTTCCAGCATTCCATAATAAAAACTCAGAAACCCCTTGATCATTTAAGGCTTGTATCTGCTTTTGAATCTCCTCTTGTCCATATACTTGATAATTATCTTTACCAAGCCATGTCGCTGTGAAGTCTTGGAGCCATGGTCTTGAAATTGGCGGTTTGTCAAGTTGATTTAACTTTTGCTTTTCGACTTTTATATACTCGCTCACAAGTTCATAAGGATGGAGGTCTGGTTTTTCAATGCCAAAATAGGAAGACCAATGGCTTGGATAAATCATCGATGAAATAACATCAACATGTTTACTTATTTTTGAAAAGTTTTGCCCAATACCTGGTGCTTGATCTAAGGTTGCTGTGTATCCAAATATATCAACAGAAACCTTTACATCATATGGTTCGAGTTTTCCTTTCGCATATTCAACAAAATCTGTAACAGCTTCTACTCTTTTTTCCCCTTCTGTTACATTTAATTTCTCATAATCACCCTTCGTATAGGTTAATTTATCTGCCTTATTTTCAAATCCTTCTGGAAAACGAACATAATCAAACTGTATCTCTTGGAAGCCCATTTTCGCCGCTTCCAATGCTAGATTGACATTATATTCCCAGACCTTTTTTTCAAAGGGGTTCACAAAAGCTTCTCCCCTTCCATTTGTCCAAACCTTTTCCCCTTGAACAAAAGACCATTCTGGTTTTTCCTTTGCCAGCACTGAATCTTTAAAAACAACAATGCGTGCAATCGGATAAATTTTCTCTTTTTCAAGCTGTTCCAATAATGCTTTCATGTTCTTTATAGAATCACTCCCAATTTTCTGATAAGGAGAGCTTTCTTCCGGCATAAAGGTCAAATTTCCATGGTCTTCTTTATAATCAATTACCATTGCATTTAAATCCGTATTTTTTACTAAATTGATTAATTGGTTCCACTTGCTCCCACCAATTGAGTGGGCATTTACATATATACCTCTTACCGCATCTGGGTATGAAAAAGTAAAGGAATTGGTTTTCAATCTTGGTAAAGTAGCTGGCAATTGTTTTATCATAACTTCCATTTGTTTTACTGGTTGTTTAGGAATGACCTTCTCCCCTTTAGCCAAAGCGACATTAGGGAATAATAAAGATATAGTTAACCCGAAGGATATTAGTTTTTTATTCACGGCGATAACTCCCATCTATGTACAGTATCCATTATCCACTATCTTGGTATAAATTATGTATTCCTTTTATTGTAACAACTCAAACAAACTTAGGCTATTACTGTTTTTTCTCTTTTGCCACCGTGCTAGTATAAAAAGGCGACACCTCATTATCTCTGAGATTGTCGCCTTTTTTAAAATCATTATTTAGCTACTTGCGTTTTATATTTCTTATATTCACTTTCAGAGCAATAAACAAAATGACCTGGCTTTACTTCTCGCATTTTAAGTTCTTCCCCATCTTGATATTGATGAATCGCAGGATCATAAACAGTTCTTTTTCTTGTGCGCTCTGTTTCTGGATCTGGAAGAGGAATTGCTGATAGTAAGGACTGTGTATATGGATGAATCGGATTATTATATAGCTCATCTGCTGAAGCAATCTCCACTAATTTTCCAAAATACATTACTCCAATACGGTCACTTATATACTTAACCATCGATAAATCATGGGCAATAAATAAATACGTTAATCCCTTTTCCTTTTGAAGTTTCTTCATCAAATTAACAACTTGGGCTTGAATGGAAACATCTAATGCAGAAATCGGTTCATCAGCTATGATAAAATCAGGATCTACAGCTAAAGCACGAGCAATTCCGATTCTTTGTCGCTGCCCACCTGAGAATTCATGGGGATAACGATTAGCATGCTCCTTATTTAATCCAACTGTATGAAGCAAATCGTATACCTTTTCCATTCTTTCACTTCTGTTCTTCGCTAATCCGTGAATATCAATGCCTTCTGCAATAATATCTGCAACAGTCATTCGTGGATTTAATGAAGCATATGGATCTTGGAAGATCATTTGCATTTTACGATTAAATTTCTTTAAATCTGCTCTTGATTTTCTTCCATGCACGTCTTCTCCATTAAATAGAACTTGACCACCGGTTGCATCGTATAGACGAATGATTGTTCTCCCAGTCGTAGATTTCCCGCAGCCTGATTCTCCTACTAGTCCAAGCGTTTCTCCTTTGAAAATATCAAAGGTTATATCATCCACTGCTTTTACTAAGTTAGGAGTGCCCACATTAAAATATTGCTTAAGATTTTTAATTTCTAATAACTTCTCAGCCACTTATTTCTCCCCCTTTACTAATACTGGTGTTTCAAAGTTAGAGGGTAGCTTTCTCATTCTCTCTTTAACAGAAGCAGGTGGTTCTACTGCTGGTGCATTTGGATGTAAGAGCCATGACTTTACAAAATGTGTTTCTGAAACTTGATATAATGGTGGTTCCTGTTCGAAATCAATAGCTAATGCATATGGATTTCTAGCTGCAAACGCATCTCCAACTGGCGGGTTTGTTAAATCTGGCGGTGTCCCTGGTATTGCTGCAAGCTCATCTTCGTTATCATTATCTAAGCTTGGCATAGACGCAAGAAGTCCCCAAGTATAGGGATGTCTTGGATCATAAAAAATTTCATCTACAGTACCCATCTCTACAATTTGGCCTGCATACATAACAGCTACACGATCTGCCACATTTGCAACAACCCCTAAGTCATGGGTAATGAAAATAATGCTTGTATCCATTTTGTCTTGCAAATCGTTCATTAAGTCTAAAATTTGCGCTTGAATGGTAACATCTAATGCTGTTGTTGGTTCATCGGCAATTAGCAAATGTGGATTGGCAGCTAAAGCAATGGCAATCATCGCACGCTGTCTCATTCCGCCTGAAAATTCATGTGGATATTGGTCCACTCTTTTTTCGGGTTTTGCTATTCCAACTAAGCTTAAAAGTTCTATTGCTTTCTTTTTCGCCTTTTCTTTATTCATTTGCTGATGTTTAATCAGCACTTCCATAATTTGCGTTCCAATTCTCATTGTCGGATTCAAGGATGTCATTGGATCTTGGAAAATCATACTCATTTCTTTTCCACGGATGCTTTCCATCTCTTTATCCGTTTTTTGAACAATATCTTCTCCGTTAAATAAAATTTGTCCGCCTTTAATATGACCTGGAGGCATAGGAATTAATTTCATTAATGTTTGAGAAGTAACACTCTTACCTGATCCGGATTCACCAACAATTGCCAATGTTTCTCCTTTATATAAGTCAAAGGATACTCCACGAACTGCCTGCACTTCTCCTCCATACGTATGGAATGAGACTTGTAAATCCTTTACTTCTAATAATTTTTCCATTTATCTCACTCCTTACTTACGTAGTCTTGGATCAAGAGCATCTCGGATTCCGTCACCTATAACATTAAATGCAAAGATTGTTAAACAAATAAACATTGCCGGGAAGAATAATCGCCATGGGTAATATTGCATCGCTCCGATTCCATCATTAGCCATTGTTCCCCAGCTAGCTAATGGAGGCGTTAACCCTAATCCAAGATAGCTTAAAAACGCTTCTGTAAAAATAGCGTTTGGCACAGTTAGTGTTAATGTTACAAGAATAGGTCCCATTGCATTAGGAATTAAATGCTTGCCCATTATTCTTGATACTCCTGCTCCTAATGTTCTAGAGGCAAGTATATATTCTTGACTCTTTAAAGATAATACTTGTCCTCGGACCATACGAGCCATATTAATCCAACCTGTAATACTCATCGCTAAAATCATCGTCCAAATTCCTTGTCCAAGCACAACCATTAGAAGGATTACAAGTAATAGGTAAGGAATTCCATATAATACGTCTGCTATACGCATCATCACTTCATCAACCTTACCACCTTTATAACCTGCAATTCCGCCCCAGATTACCCCAATCACTAAGTCGATTAATGCAGCAGCAATCCCAATGAAGAGGGATATCTTTGCCCCATACCAAATACGTTCGAACATATCTCGACCCAATTCATCTGTTCCAAAATAATGCTCTGCACTTGGTGGTTGATTTGTTTTTGTTAGATCATTTTCATAGTAATTGTATGGCGTAAGGAATGGTCCAACAAATGCCATGACGATTAAAAGAATTAATAGTACAAGTCCAAATACTGCAAGTTTATTTTTCTTAAAACGAGTAAATACATCTTTCCAAAAAGACAGACTTGCTTTTGAAATCTTCTCTGATTCAACGCTGCTATTTCCTACTATTTCAAATTTATCTTTCGAAATTTCTTGCATCTTTACTCTCCTTTCTTCCCGCCCGATAATTTAATTCGAGGATCTATTAATCCGTACAATATATCGACAAGAAGAACAGATACTAACAGGATAATACTATAGAAAACAGTAACTCCCATAATAGCTGTATAATCACGATTGTTTATACTTTTTACAAACTGTGATCCTAGTCCCGGGATACCAAAGATTTTTTCAATAACAAAACTTCCTGTAACGATCCCAGCTGATAATGGTCCCATGTAGGAAACAACTGGTAGAATCGCATTACGGATTGCATGCTTTACGGTAATATTAAAGCCGCTAATTCCTTTAGCTTTTGCTGTTTTAATATAATCATTGCTTAATACTTCTAGCATGGAAGATCTAGTTAAACGGGCAATAAATGCTGTTGGACCAGCTGCTAACGCTATTGCCGGCAGGACACTTTGCATAAATGTTCCCCATCTTGCTACAGGGAAAATACCTAGCTTCATCGCAAAAATATATTGTAAAAAAGCAGCCATTATAAAGGAAGGTACGGAGATTCCTAATACAGCAACGATCATTGCCAAATAATCTTGCCATTTATTATGTCTTAATGCAGCAATTACGCCTAATGTTACGCCAATTGCTAAAGCAATGAAAATGGCTTCGACTCCCAATACTAAGGAAACGGGGAAGCCCTCATTGATTAATTGATTAACAGTCTGACTCTTATATTTAAAAGATGGACCAAAATTCCATTGAACAACTCTTAGCAAATAATCTCCATATTGAGCATACCAAGGTTGATCAAGACCATAATGGGCATTTAAATTTGCTTCGATTGCAGGTGGCATTTTCTTTTCCGATGTAAATGGGTTACCCGGTGCCATCCTCATGAAGAAAAACGTTGCTGTAATGATTAACCATAAGGACAGCGCCATAAACAGCAAACGTTTTGTCAAGTACTTTATCATGGTTTTACCTCCATTTTTTTCTAAAACAACGCCAATTAGAAAGGAAGAGGATGTCTTAGGGAACGAGCTTCCTAGTGTATCACTCGTTAAATAAGACAGCCTCTTTTATCTCTTTGATCTTGTAGTTCATGAATGGTTTTCTTGTCCTAATTACACAAACAATTTAATAATATTTTTTAACAATTTCTATATGCAATTAGAATTTGAAATCCTTCTAACATGATTGCGGAACAAAGTAATTCCTTTTATTATTCAAAATGCGCCCATTTCAACTGAGCTTCCCCTAAACCTGAAATTACTACATCCTTCAGATTCTCTTTTTGTACCCAAGTGTTTGTATAAAAATATACAGGTGCAATTGGAAGTTCATTCATTAAAATAGCTTCTGCATCTTGTAATAATTGTTTACGCTTCGCTTCATCTGTTTCCTTTTGTGAAGCAATAAGAAGTTTTTTGTATTCTGGATTTTCCCAACCAGTATCATTGTTTCCGCCGTCTGCATCACGATACAATTCTAGGAAGTTAAATGCATCATTGTAGTCACCAGACCATGACATACGCCCAATCTGATAGTCACCAGAATCAATTTTTTCTAAGTAAACTTGCCATTCTTCGTTGTCTAATTCGACATTAATACCAAGGTTTTGTTTCCACATATCTTGAACGGCTTGCGCAATTTTAGCATGTGCTTCACTTGTATTATAAGATAATGTAATTTTTGGTAAGTCTTCTACACTATCATAGCCTTCCTCTTTCAAACCTTTTTCAAGAGCCGCTTTCGCTGCTTCGATATCATTATCTTTAAAGTAGCCTTTTTCGTTTTCAGAAAACATTGTTGGAGGAACAACTGCCATGGCTGGGATTTGTCCACCTTGTGTAATTTGCTCAACAATCGCTTGACGATCAATTGCATATGTTAATGCTTTACGAATATTTTCGTTATTAAATGGTTTTTCTTCCGTATTGAATTTATACCAATACGTTCCTGCTATTGCTTTAATATTTAGGTCCCCATTGTCTTTTAATGCCTTAATAGCATCTGTAGGTAATGAACCAAATGGTAAACCAGCCCAATCTAACTCATCGTTATCAAACATGCTTAATTCCGTTGTTGGATCTTCTACCATTGACATTTCCACTGTCTCTAATTTAACCGAGTCAGCATCCCAATAATCTTCATTTTTTTCTAAAAGAATAGACTCACTATGATTCCACTCTGTCATTTTGAAAGGACCGTTTGTAACATAATCATCGCCAGCATCTTTATACCAATCTGGATTTGCTTCTGCTACATTTTTATTCACTGGGAAATAAGTATAGAAAGCTAGTAATTGTAAGAAGTATGGTGTTGGATTTACTAAAGTTACTTCTAAAGTTTTTTCATCCACTGCTTTAATAGCAACATCATCAAGTTTACCTTCTCCATTATTAGCTGCTTCAGCACCTTTTATGGCATATAATTGATAGGCATATTGTGATTGGTTTTGAGGATCAATAGCCCATTTCCAAGCATATTCAAAATCTGCTGCTGTTACTGGATCACCGTTTGTCCATGTTGCATCTTCACGAATTTTGAATGTATAGTTTAATTGATCGTCTGAAACTTGAATATCTTCGGCCATTGCAGGCTGAGGCACTCCATCTTTATCAATACGAGTTAAACCTTCAAACGTTTGAATTAACACTCCACCAGACGTTGAATCTGTTGCTAGTGCTGGATGTAATGTTGGTGGCTCTGAAACGATGTTCAAGCGCAAGTTCTGTGATGATTTATCACTTCCACCATTGTCATTACCACATGCAGCAAGAAATGCACTTAGCACAAGCACTAAGCTCATTAGTACAAGCATTCTTTTTCTCATGTAATTACCCCCTAAATAATTTTCCTCAAATGGAACTTCGAAAATAGCTTTCCCATTCTAAACCTTAGAATACACAAGCAATCATTTCCTAAATAGTCTGTTAATTATAATAAACGACTATTGATGTATTAAAAACGATTAAATGCAAACCCCCATACATAGCGTTCAATATTATTATTTCGAAATAACTATTTCGCTAGTTCAACCTTTTATGTATTCTTATGTGTTTTAAAAAGTCTGAAAATACAACTACCTAATCCATTCGTAATCACAATTATATAATTGGAATATTTTTTACGCAAGAACTATGTAGAATTTTGTAGAATAAAAACAAATCAGAAATATACAAATCTACAGAATAATTATATTAATATAAATTTATCTAAATTTTTTTAATTCATAGAATTCATTTAACCGTTCTCATCTTCCTCATTTACCTTTAGACGAATCATTTATCTTTCTTTTCATCTGGCTCACTCTTTCTGTTTCTTCCACATATAGACTAAGCTGTTTTAAATCTGCATCTACCATCTACTACACTAAATCCAATTTACATGCCGTATACCTTCAACACTCCTTTAGAAACAACATTACTAATAGAAATCCACCATTTTTTCTATGAAAAACGACAAACTTTGAGAAAACAGCCTTTGAATATCAACTAATCATGCTAAAATGGTTATAATAATGAATATAATGTAGTTTCTGGGTTCTCTCTTTTTTGCTCTTTTTAACGAAAAAGTTGCTTTCTGATGCGAAGTGTACTTCACTAACGAGCGCTATACCAACGAATAGAAACCTAGTAAATAATATGAACAGTTTGTTTAGAGGATGCTGTCAACTAAACATTCGTGTCTAGAATACATAATGGAGGAAGTATTATAATGAAAACTATCTTTTCTGGGATTCAACCAAGCGGCACTATAACTTTAGGAAATTATATTGGTGCTTTAAGTCAATTTGTCGAGCTACAAGATGAATATAATTGTTTCTTCTGTATCGTCGATCAACATGCGATTACAGTACCTCAAGATCGAATGGTATTAAGAAAAAATATCCGCAGTTTAGCTGCACTTTACTTAGCAGTAGGTATTGATCCTAATAAAGCAACTCTATTCATTCAATCAGAAGTACCTGCCCATGCCCAAGGAGCATGGTTAATGCAATGTATCTCTTATATTGGAGAATTAGAGCGAATGACACAATTTAAGGACAAATCGACTGGTAAAGATGCTGTTTCTGCTGCATTATTAACATACCCACCATTAATGGCGGCAGATATTCTTCTATATAGTACAGATATCGTTCCAGTTGGAGAAGACCAAAAGCAACATCTTGAATTAACGCGTGATCTCGCAGAGAGATTTAATAAAAAATACAATGATATTTTGACAATACCTGAAGTTAGAATTCCAAAAGTAGGGGCAAGAATTATGTCTCTTCAGGATCCTACGAAAAAAATGAGTAAATCGGATACTAACAACAAAGCTACTATTACGTTATTAGACGAGCCAGCACAGATTATTAAAAAAATCAAAAGTGCCGTTACAGATTCAGAAGGTGTTGTTAAATTCGATCGAGAAAATAAGCCGGGAGTTTCTAACTTGCTTTCCATTTATTCTATCCTCTCTGGAGAAAGCGTGGAGAGTCTGGAAGCCAAATATGAAGGAAAAGGATACGGAGATTTCAAGTCAGATTTAGCAAATGTTGTGGTTGATGCATTAAAACCAATCCAAGAGAAATACAATGAGCTTATGAACTCTACTGAATTAGATGATATATTAGATGATGGAGCAGCAAAAGCTAATAAAGTAGCTGGTAAAATGATTAAGAAAATGGAAAATGCGATGGGATTAGGACGTAAGCGTCGTTAATTTAAATCTCTTATGGAAACGATGGAAAAGAGGATGTTCCTTTATTCCTACTGATTGATTATTTCTTGGAAAAACAAAATTTTCGAGTAATAAATCTTTAAAATCGAAGAGGAATGAAGCGGAAGACACTCGAGGCGCCGGGGAGGAATCTTAAGACTAGCCCATGGAAAGCGACGTGTATTCAGACTGCGAGCTTCTTCCCAAAATAAAAAAAACGAACAATTATGCATATCGTGATTGTTCGTTTTTTTTTATTAGTTGAAATACTTATGTCCGAGCCTTTATACTTATGCAAACTGGAGATTTTCATAAATCCCTATTTTATATAGTAATTTCTCCACTGAAAACGCTTAGTTTACCTTCGGACCATGCTCCATTTCCCATAGCTTTTCAAAAAACGGCTGACCTTTTATAATATTCTCACAAAAATGCTCATGCTTTTTAGACCAACCATACTTTGTACATTCATATAGTTCCTTCCATGCATTCTCAAAATCTAAGTGCTGAATCTCAAAATAACGTTCTGGACTCCATTCTGTGTACCAATAACGAACCTCTGCAACATTTTCAGAAGAATACAGTTGATCTAACGCCATAAACAATAATTGCTTTAATTGTCTTTCTTTTCTTGTTAATCCATTCATCACATGAGGTTCAGGTGATAAAATATGGAATTCTTTCTTTTCTTCATTGTTTTGAAAGTTATAATGAATCGTTTCTTGATTTTCAAGCAATTCATAGGCCAATTGTTCTTGTCTAGGTATCATTCGACTTTTCCTAATCGGAACAGAATATCCAATTGTATCTACTACTAAAAGTCCAATTCCATCAGAAACTACAAAACAATAATCTAATTGAATTCGTTCATGATTTTTTCGTAGATATGCTTTTTGATAAATTTCTTCTAATAATTGTCGTGGTAGTTCCGCCAAATCGTTTTCTATGTAATTGAATAAACAAGAGTCTACTTTTACTAGCGGAACTTGATCTAATAATTCAACACCATCATCTTTTCTCCATTCATGAAAGTGACAAACATTATATCCGTTTTCTTCTCCTTCAAACCAATTTACCCAAACATCATGAAGATACTGCATATTTTATCCCTCACTTCAACAACTGTTTGTCCATAAGTATTGGCAGAGCGTAGTAAATTTATTCCTATTTTCAAAGGATTATTTTATAATCCTCTATCTGATATGAAAAATATCTATCTTTCATGTATTCAGTTTGCTACGTATTTCTCTTTTTCTATAATTACTAAGAAGAAAGATAAGCAGAAGATATTTTCTTATTGAACCTATTATCATAATATGTACAAACTTTCCTTTCATGTCTTTTTTATTTCGTTTTCAGCCCCTTTTGCTAATTATTTATCCAGTTAAATTATTCTAATAGAAAGGAAATAAGTCTAAGACATAAGTACTTAAACCTAAGAAAAAGCCAACCAATCATACGGAATTTTGATTGGTTGGCTTTTAGTTTTTCAATAGACATTTATTTATAAAAAGGCTTCACTTTTTATCGTAAACTGCATCTTTGCTGTTTGTTTTTTCTTTTGAAAATAGGAATTGACAAGATAAAATCCTGTATTGTACCCAATCATGCGTGGATAGCGTCCATGTCCATACAAGAGTTGATCATGTTTCGTCTCTGTTTTTTTTACATCTAAATGTTCCTTTAGCTCCTTCTCCCAAAATTGCTTAACCTCTTCTTCCTCATACAGGTGGCACCAGCTTGCATTATATGCCTTCCCACAGTTTTCTTTAACAGCAAACTCTGCTAATCCTTCCATGATGATAGAATCTAATAAGGTATAATCCTCTATTGGTTTTTTCAGACAATGCATGCGACATACATGATGATATTCGTGAATAAAAAGAGCCTCTAATTCTTTATCGTCCGTTACTTCCCCAACAAATAAAAATAGCTGATTAGGAAATGATACACCTGATTTGTTTTCATCCCCTCTCCATGTCATCTGAAAAGGAAAAAGATAAATAGGTACATCGGGTCCATCCCATTTTTTCTTATACTTTTTATAAAACCTCTCTACTTTATTCCAGGTTTCTAATTCTTTCATCTTCTCAAAAGTTTGTTTGGAACGCCTTGATGGTTTATACATTCCAAATCCATTTAAATAACGATAAATATTATGAGAGTCGTCTCCATCAAAGGAAGCTTTCATGTTTTCACATATAGAAGTCGGCTCATAAAAATGTTCCTCGAGCCATTTCTTTGTATTGATTATCCCCACCAATATTTCCCCTCTATTTCATTTTATTCTGTTCATTTAATCAGTATATGAATGGTGAATTGATGGCGTTCCAATGCAACTAATCTCTATTATTGAAAATAGGGGCGTGGACAAAATTAAATAACTAATCTTTAAAGACGAACACTCTCTAATTTAGCTCTTAAATAAAGCTACTTTCTCATGATGGTTATCTATGTTTTTTAAATATAGTCAAGTATAAAAACTAAGTCGTTCCATTGCGCTACAGACGCTCGCTTTCCGCGGGGAGGAAGCTCCTCGCTGCGCTGCGGGGTCTCAGCCTTTCCTCCACTTCCCGCAGGAGTCGAACGTCCTCCGCTCCATTACACTTCGTTTTTTAAACCTTTTTCTAAAAAAATAAAAGCGAACATTTACGCGAATTAATCACATTATAGTTCGTGTTTATTGTTAGTTGAGATGCTTATGTCCCATCCTCTATATAAATTATCTATGTGTTTCTTTCATGATTCTACTTCCGCATCCACAAATAATGGAGTGTTTTAATTTTTTGATTGGCTGTTTACACTCTAAACAAATGAACTCGCTTTTTCGCTTAGCCTTTTGAACATTGTTCACAGGTTCCGTAAAATTGGAGACTATGGGAGCTGATATTGAATTTAGATATGGATTTCGCAAATGATTCTACCTCCCTTAATGTAGGATACCAAATATCCACTATTTCACCGCAATCGCTACAGACAATATGATAATGTTCTTCTTTTTTCCATTCATATTTACTTAATCCTTCGCCAAATTGTATCGCTTTCAATAGCTCTAATTCTATAAATAAATGGATGTTATTATAAACAGTAGTAATACTTACCGAAGGCATATTCTCATTTAGGACATGATAAATTTCATCTACTGTCCAATGCTTATTGTCTTTAGATAGAATATTAATTAATTCAAGTCTCTGTGGTGTAAGACGAATATTTTTTTCTTTCAACAGGTTTTTAGCCTTTTCTATACTAAGCATAGAATTCTTCCTTTCTACGTAATATCTTCTTAAATAGTAAGTTCACCCTCGAAGAAAGCGTTTTCTTTTAAACATTAAAAATTTCCGAATTTATACCTTAAATAATAGAATTATAGTTTTAATTATATACACTTTATAATAATAGTCAATATTAATTTAAAATAATTATAAATAAAGATTGGATTGGTTTCATTTTTGCAATAAAAAAACTGCTAAGATTCAAGTTGTTAATGAATCCTAGCAGTTTTAATACATGACTATTTTATTAGTAGGAGCTTTTCAACAATCCTTGAATTAATTACATAAATAAGCGAAGTATTTATTGATATTTTTTAAATACAATAGTAGCGTTATGGCCGCCGAAGCCTAGGGAATTACTCATTGCTACATTTACTTCTTGCTTTCTATGGGCATTAATTACATAATCTAAATCACAATCTGGATCTGCTGTTTCAAAATTAATTGTTGGTGGAAGAATGCTGTCTCTAATTGCCAAGACGCTAAAAATAGCTTCGACTCCACCTGCTGCTCCAAGCAAATGACCAGTCATGGATTTTGTTGAGCTCATTGGGACTTTATAAGCATACTCTCCAAAGACTTCTTTAACAGCCATCGTTTCAAATTTATCATTATATGCTGTGCTTGTTCCATGTGCGTTAATATAAGAAACATCTTCTGGTGCAAGTCCGGCATCATTAATTGCCATTTTCATGGCTCTTGCTCCACCTTCTCCTCCGGGTGCAGGGGAAGTAATATGATAAGCATCTCCTGTGGAACCATATCCTACTATTTCTGCATAAATGTTAGCACCTCTTGCTAAAGCATGCTCCAATTCTTCTAGCACCACAATTCCTGCACCTTCACCAATTACAAATCCATCACGATTCGCATCGAATGGTCTACTTGCTGTTTTAGGATCTGGATTAAAGGATAAAGCGGTATTTGCGCAGAAACCAGCCACGGACATCTTTGTAATCGGCGCCTCTGCTCCACCAGTAATCATCGCATCAGCATCTCCACGCTGAATAACTTTAAATGCGTCTCCAATAGAGTTTGTTCCCGTTGCACATGCAGTAACAGTACAAGAATTCACTCCTCTTGCACCTAATGTTATCGAAACTTGTCCAGATGCCATATCTGGAATTAACATCGGTACAAAGAAAGGGCTTACTCGTTTATAGCCTCTTTTTTGGAACATTTCATATTGATTTTCGAACGTTTCCATTCCGCCAATCCCGGAACCAATCCACACGCCAATACGAGGAGCATTATCATCTGTTATTTGTAAATTAGCATCTTTTACAGCCATTAAGGATGCTGCAACCGCATATTGTGTAAAACGATCCATTTTTCTAGCATCTTTTTTTTCCATAAAATCTTCCGGATTGAAATCCTTCACTTCTGCTGCTACCTTTGCGGGATATTCATCAGCATTAATTCTTGTGAGTGGTCCAATTCCCGAAACTCCAGCTATAATATTATCCCATGTAGTTACTGCATCATTACCAAGTGGCGTTACAGCTCCAATACCAGTAACAACTACTCTTCTATTCGTACTCATGTCCTATTCTCCTTTTTGCTATATTTATCAACATAAATCTGCTAGTTTTCTTTTTACAAATCAAGGAATCTTATCTTCCCCAACGCATAGCAATTGCACCCCAAGTCAAGCCTCCACCGAAACCGACCATTACAAGGACATCATCCTCTTTAATTTTACCTGTTTCTAATTCTTCCACTAAGGAAATGGGAATAGATGCCGCACTTGTATTTCCATATTTATGAACTGTTTTGGATAACTTCTCTTCTGGTAAATCCAATCTTTGTCTTGACGCTTCCATGATGCGAATGTTCGCTTGATGTGGAATAAGGAAATCTACATCTTCCTTGGACAATCCTGCTTTTACCAACACATTTTCACTGCTTTCGCCCATTTGACGAACCGCAAATTTAAAGACTTCTCTACCATTCATGTAAATATAGTCTTCATCATCTAAATAAAGATGTTTCCCACCAGAACCATCTGCTCCTAATTCGAATGAAAGAATCCCTCTTCCATCTGAAACTTTACCTAGTACAGCAGCTCCAGCTCCATCCCCAAAGAGTACAGCTGTATTACGATCTTCCCAATTTGTAATTTTAGAAAGCTTCTCTACGCCAACAACCAGTACATATTTATAAACCCCTGTATCAATAAATTGCTTTGCTGTCACCATACCATACATAAATCCTGCACATGCCGCACTTAAATCCATTGCTGCAGCCTTTTTTGCACCTAGTTTTTCTTGAATCATACATGCAACAGATGGAAATGACTGATCAGGTGTAACCGTTGCGACCATTATCATATCAATATCTTCTGGATGAATGCCAGCATCAGCAATTGCTTTCTTTGCTGCTGCTAATGCAATATCCGATGTATCTGTATTGTCGTCCGCTATTCTTCGTTCTTCTATGCCAGTTCGCGTTCTTATCCATTCATCATTTGTATCAACCATTTTCTCTAAATCAAAGTTTGTTAAAATTTTTTCTGGAAGTTCACGGCCAATACCAATTATTCCTGTACCCAAAGCTTTCAGCTCCTTTATATTCACCGGTTACCCGGTATCTCTCTCTTATTTGTTTTAATGCAGTTATTCCTTATCCTCATTTAAAAAATTGTCATGTATATTCATCCCTCAGTGATCTATAAACAAAATAAGGATGTTTTTTTTAGTTTACCCTAATTTGTTCAATATGGTCTAAATAGAAAGGAGAAAATTACAGTATTACATTAATATATTATTATCAATTATTATGACTTGGTACTAATTTTATCAAATTCCTTCTCTCTTTTGCAACATATTTTGTTTTCTATTACATTGGTCTAAGCATTTACCGATGTTTTTCATAACATATTAAGAGCATAATTTAGAATGTATTAGAGGAGGAAGAAATGTGGACGATTATAAAGAGGAACTATCTGATGAGAAAGATCAAAAGGATGTTATAGCAGATGAAAAAACAGAAATGGATCACTTTTCTCTATTTATGTTTGGTACAAACAGTCGTTCCATAAGAAAAAAGGAGTCACCAGAACATTCTCAACGAACGGATGTGGAGCCTTCCATTTCAAGAGGAGTTAAAGGAGATGATTGGATTCTTGGTAGAAGTAATAGGCAATCCAATCAGGTAGAAGAAAAGGAGGAAAATGCAAATTTTGATGCTGTTGCAAACTTTATAAATCAAATAGACCTTGAACTCCTTATGAAGAATGTCGATATGTTTATGACATCAGCGAATGATTTAAAGCCTCTATTCAAAAAAATAACCCCTTTCGTAAAAAAATGGATGGATTAACTTAGTATGAATTGATTACTTGTTAGTCCATTCCCATTTTTGATTCTATTTTATCTTCTTGCAATACATTAAAAATTATTTACGTCGTGTCAGGTCATCATATACTTATTCTTTTTCTCACTAAAGGACAAGGCTTTCCTAAAATAAAAAGAAATACCATCATGACATTATTGGAAGCCTTTTCCTTTTATTCCTCATTTGGCAGCTTTCCAGTCTTCTTATACCGATTTAAATCCTTCTGTATGGATTCAACAATATCTTGATCAATACTTGGACTGAATTTCCCTAAATATATGGTACCCTCTCTAATTCCACAGATTTGAGTACCGGAGTGAAGTTCCCCTTCATCAAATTCAGTGGCAATTTGTTCATAAAGTTTAGGAATATCTTGAACCGTGCTTGTTAGCACTGTGTACTTTCCTAAATTCGCTTGATCAGAAATATAACCAACTACGTGTAGACCTTTTTCTTTAATGCTTTCTACTATTTCTACATTAAAGCCATCTCCTACTGGATAAACAATATCCACATTCTTACTGATTTGATCATTTAATATGTTCATTGCCTTTTCTCGATTATCCCAATCATTCACAAATTCTTTTATGACTTTTGCATTTTTGTTGACATATTTGACTCCATCTTTAAATCCATTAACTTCTTCTTGCCATTCATAGGCACCAATTACACCAATAGTATTTGTTTTTGTCATCTGTCCAGCTACCATTCCACCAAAGAAGCCCATTGGATAATTTTCAAACTTAATATTGGTTGTATTATCTTTTGTCGCAGGCTCTCTCCCATTTATACTGACAAAATGAATGGAAGGATACTTAGAGGAAAGGATATTAAAATATTGGACAAAATCACCACCATGTCCAAAAATCAAATTGACACCTTTCGCTTTAAATTCCTTTACTGCCCTTTCTGTTATGGTATAAGAATCAATTGACTCTTTATAAAAAACATCCACACCAAGTTTAGTATGAATATTTAACAGTCCCTTATATCCTTTTGTACCCCAAACTTGATCACTTACTGTACCACTGACTAGAAGCCCTACTTTTTCAACCTTTCCTTTTTTAGCAATCGATCCATTAAAAAAAAGGAAAAGCAAAAGAACACACATAATTAGAGGAAGGATAATGATAATCTTTCCTCTAATTATTTTATTTCGAATGTTCATTAATGCTTTTTTCATTATTATTACTCCTATAACACTATTAAATTCTATATAATAAATGGTGCTTTTTCTGTTTATCTAAGTTCTCTGAAATACTGCGTTTATTTATTACTATTATCTCTTCTAATCCTTTTAAATTTTCTATATCTTTATGAACGCTTTTAGGTACATTCCATTTTAAATGTTCTAAGCATCTTTGCCAATGGTTTATTACATTACTTTTTAATAGAATATCCTTATTTTGTCCTTTATTTGTCTGTTTTACTACTTCCGATACAGCATCTTCGATATAAATCGCATCTGTAGGATATTCTCGTAAACCTATGCGAACAGCATCCTTTTCATTTCCTTCTACTAGCTGCTGAAACAAAAAATCCCTTGGCTGCCATGGCCCATATAATGTGGGCATATGTATCATCTGAATCATATAGCCTCCAAGGTCATCTCTAATGGAAGAAAGTAATTCTCTTTCTTTTTCTATTGCCATAATATTTACTAAGAAAACAAGTTTTTTATTAAAAAGCAATTCTTTATCACTACAGTCAAAAATGTGCCTTTTCATTGTTCTATACAAGGATTGTAGGCTTTCTATTGTATATAGGTCAAAAAAAAGATGGTCAATGCTTGCATCTTGGAGTATAGATCCAAGTTGATCCCAGCTTATTTCACTAAAATTTGCATTTCTGCCTATTTCCATTCTTTTATCTTCTATATCAGCTATATTTATATGCGGGAAAGATACACCTATTATCTCCTCTCCCTCTTCTAATAGTGCTCCACATATATGAAAACCGAGGAATTGATATGCACCGAATACTACTGCCTTCTTCATTAAAAAGCCTCCCATAAATAATTACTTAATGTATTCATATGCATGTAAAAAGGTAAATATTTCGAAGTACTTTAGGAACCATACAGTCAAAAATCATACACAGGATTACTTAGTTTCATGAAAGAAAAGCGAAAGATGTTGTTCGTTTAACATATGCTCAATTGAACAACATCTTTTCTTCTAAAGTTTTTTTTCATACTTTCTAAAAAAAGAAGCAATTTGTTTCGGCATTGCACTTCGTTTTTCTGGTAGAACATAGGAGACAAAAATCGGCAAACTTTTTTCTTCCCAAATAGCAGAAGCTTTTTTTAATGCATGGGATTGATAATAGGACCTACCATTGTGGAGGATTTGAATGATTTTTGTCGGTGTATCAGTCTCCTCTAGCTGGTACTCCTTTTTATCCTTTAATAACTCCATTAATTCATGCCTATTTGTATTAAAAGCAATACTGATTTCATTGGTTAACTTCTTAATAAAAAACTTATGCTCTTTTTCCCTTTCTAAATGCTCCTTTAAAGATAGAATAGGGTTTAACAGAACAACAGATCGAATATTATCCTTCATTTCCATCATTAAGCGAATAGCTGTTAAGGCACCCATACCTTCTGCAATAATATGAATTCTTTGATTCAGTATCTCTGTACGAATAATATGTTCATATAGTCTTTTAGCCATCTGCAAAGCTTTTTCACTACCCCAATTTTTTCCATATAAATTGGAATAAAAAATGGTATAGCCATTATCCAGCAATGATTCAATTAAGGTTCTCTTTCCCTCATTTTGGTTCCAAAAACTATTTGTATCTGTAACAAAATTCCTTTCGTCTCCAATAATTAAGATACCGAAACCATTAGGTCGATGAGGATAATGTATCATGTTCCATTCGGTATCTAACTGGAAGTTCCGGTTCTCCATCTTAAAAACTCCTTTTTAGCATTTTCCTTTTAATAATGTATGTCTCTTTTATTAAAATGTAAGGGAGTTTGCCTATATTCCAAGAAGAAATGCGGAGTTACACGACCAAATGACATTGATTTTTCTCATCTCTCCTCCCTTAAAAATAATCATTGCATATATGGGAAGACAATTTATATGATGAAAAAGTGAAGAATTTAAGAAAGCTATATCATTCACATTTATTATTTATCTACTATGTGGTAAGATGAGTATGATTAGCAAGCTATAAAGAGGTGATTTCGGTTGCGTTACATAATGACAATTTTTTGGACATTTTTACTTGCTCAAATGTTAGTTTATGTTGTTGGTTCAATGAATGGGGTTCCTTTTGACTTTTCAATGGGAATGATTCTAACAGCTGTCTTTTCCGTAGTAGTTTTCATTCTATCAGCCCTTATTCCAAATGAACCTACTCATGAAGAAGGTTCCCATTAAGAATATGTCACTGTAGTAAATGGTGTTTAAATAATATATTCAATTAGGGGGGAATTCCCTAGTTCGTATATTTATTTAAACACCTTTTTAGTATGGTAACAATAAAGGTAATGTTCTAGCGTCAAAGCAGAAAACTTATGGTTTTTATACTGTAAAAAAGCAGCCTAAAATATCGTTTTCTTTCTATATTTTAGGCTGCTTAGACGAAGGTAAAATCTTTATTCCTTACGTTTTAACACAATATGTTCGTTTTCTTCATCAATCTGTACATGATCATTTTCTTTTATTTTTCCGCCAATGATGTCTTTCGCTAATAATGTTTCAATCGTCTTTTGCAAAAATCTTCTAAGCGGTCTTGCTCCAAATTTAGGGTCAAAGCCATTTTTCGCCACAAATTCTTTCGCTTTGTCTGTCATTTCAATGGTTATATGCTGATCAGTAAGCCGTCCTTGTAATTGATCAACAAGCTTTGAAACAATGTCCTTAATATTCGCTAATGTTAATGGCTTAAATAAGATAACCTCATCTATTCTGTTTAAAAACTCTGGTCTAAAATGACCATTTAATTGTGCCATTACTCCATCTCTAATTTCTTTGGGAATCTCATTTGCATCTCCAGTTTCTAATAATAAATGGGAACCAATATTAGATGTCATAATAATTACGGTATTTTTAAAATCGACCGTCCTACCCCTTGAATCTGTTATTCTTCCATCATCAAGAACTTGAAGCAAAATATTGAATACCTCTGGATGAGCTTTTTCCACCTCGTCTAAAAGAACAACAGAGTAAGGCTTTCTTCTAATTGCTTCTGTTAACTGACCGCCCTCTTCATACCCTATATATCCAGGAGGAGCTCCAATTAAACGAGATACGGCATGTTTCTCCATATACTCAGACATATCAATACGAATCATTTGTTCCTCACTATCAAATAGGGTTGCTGCTAATGTTTTAGCTAGTTCTGTTTTCCCAACCCCGGTAGGTCCTAAAAATAAGAAGGAACCAATTGGTCTATTCGGATCCTTTATTCCAGCTCTTGCTCTTAATACAGCATCACTAACTAGCTCAACTGCCTCTGATTGCCCAACCACTCTTTCTTGCAGAATTGCTTCTAAACGTAAAAGCTTTTCTCGTTCTTTCTCTACTAATTTGGAGACAGGAATACCAGTCCATCTGGCAACAATATTAGCGATTTCTTCTTCGGTAACTTCTTCTCGAAGAAGACGATTTTCCTGCTCTTGTTTCGCTTGACCTTCCATTTCTTTAATTTCTTTCTCTAATTTTGGAATACTTCCATGTCTTAACTCAGCCGCTTTATTTAAATCATAGTTATTTTCTGCATCCTCTAACTCTCTCTTTTTCCGTTCGAGCTGTTCTTTTTTCTCCTGAATGGATTGCAAAGCATCTTTTTCATGTTGCCATTTAGCCTTTAATGCATTCGAACTTTCTCTTAAATTCGCTAGTTCTTTCGCAATAATAGCCAATCTCTCTTTACTTTGGATATCTTCTTCCCCATGTAATGCGGCTTCTTCAATTTCGAGCTGCATAATTTTTCTTGTCAGCTCATCAATTTCAATCGGCATGGAGTCTATCTCGGTACGAATCATCGCACATGCTTCATCAATTAAATCAATTGCTTTGTCTGGCAAGAAACGTTCTGTTATATACCGATCAGATAAAGTAGCCGCTGCAATGATAGATCGATCTTGAATATTAACACCATGATGGATTTCAAATCTTTCTTTTAGCCCTCTTAAAATAGCAATTGTATCTTCTACTGTTGGCTCCGATACAAGAACCTGCTGAAAACGACGCTCCAGTGCAGGATCTTTTTCAATATACTGGCGATGTTCATCTAATGTTGTAGCACCAATACAATGAAGTTCCCCTCTTGCCAGCATCGGTTTAAGCATATTCCCTGCATCCATTGCTCCATCTGTTTTGCCTGCCCCAACTATCGTATGCAATTCATCAATAAATAAAACGATACGTCCATCGCTATTTTTCACTTCCTGTAAAACAGCCTTTAGACGCTCCTCAAATTCCCCTCTAAATTTTGCTCCTGCCACTAATGCTCCCATATCTAAAGAAAATATCGTTTTATCCTTTAATCCTTCAGGTACATCTTTTCGGACAATTCGTTGTGCCAGCCCTTCCACAATAGCTGTTTTACCCACACCTGGTTCACCAATTAAGACGGGATTATTTTTAGTTTTTCTTGATAAAATTCGAATGACATTCCGGATTTCATTATCTCGCCCAATTACTGGGTCAAGCTTCCCCAGCTTTACTTCATCCACGAGATCTCTGCCATATTTACTAAGTACTTCATATGTTGCTTCTGGATTCTTGCTAGTCACTTTCTGTGTCCCCCTTATCTCTTTTATTGCTTTTTTCATTTCTTCAAATGGAATACCCTCTTTTTTGAATATCGTTCCTACCGTTGATTTTTCTATTTTATATGTGGCGAGAATTAGATGCTCTACGGACAAATACTCATCTTCCCATGCAAGCATCTCTTCTTCTGCTTTCGTTAAAAGCTGTTGCAAACCAGCTGTTATATAGACTGTTCCCTGTTCGGAACCACTTAAGGATACTTGTGGCTTTTTCTGTAATTCTTTTGTTAATTTATCCAAAATCCTATTCGGTTCTATTTGTAGTTTTTGTAGTATAGAAGTCAATAAATTATCTTGCTGATGAAGAATAGCCAAAAACAAATGGATATCATCTATTTCTTGATGACTTTCCTTTATTGCAAGGGATTGTGCTTCTGTTATTGCTAACTGGACTCTTTCTGTCATCTGTTCTACATTCATTTTACAAGACTCCTTTTGACCTTTTTTGACCTTTGATTTTATTATAGTATATTTTATCCATATGTAAAGGGATCTCTCTTATACAAAGAGTAATGTTCAACATAATGATATCTCAATGGAGATATTTATCATGAAGCTGACTCTTTAAGAGAAATCCCTTTTATTAAGCATCTATTTGTTGATTTTCTGCTGAAATCAACAAAATGTTAAATCCAAAATGGTTTCACATGAAAGTATTTTGAATCGAATAACTACTTATTTATTATGGTCTTCTTTGATAGGACCATAATCGATTATGGTTGGACGTTTCTGGAAAGCGATCTCCTGCTTTCATTTTTAACTTTTGAGGGTTATTTACGTTACTTCCGGTTTCACCAATTTCTATATATAAACCATTGTTTGGTGCCTTTTGCCCTGGACGAAACTGTCTATTTTGACCCAAAATAAACTCCTCCTTTATCCATTACCATTTGAGCAGTTAAGTAAACACGAAGAGAAAGTTGATATTACTTAACTGCTATTAGTATGGCCTTTTTTCAAATGAAAATTACGGAAAATAATTACTGGTATTGAAGTTGGTTAGTTATAAATTGTTTACACATACTAAAGATAGTATTTCCACAGAAAAAGACGATTAACAATGGTTAATCGTCAAAGACTGTAGACAAACTCCGAAATTTTAGAGAACAGACGTTTTTCTATAGTATATTTACTAATCTCTTCGAATAAGATGTTGCTTTCCGCTACAGGGGTTCGCTTTCCGTGGGGCTCGCGCTGAGCCGCTTCGGCCTACAGCCTGCAGGGTCTCAGCTGTCTCGCTAATCCCACAGGAGTCTCACCCCTTCCACTCCAAGCAACGGATATAAATTTAATTTATCTTTTTAAAAATCTTTTTGTCGACTAACTGAGACGATTAACAATAGTTAATCGTCAAGGACTTTTTCATTTTAAAATTTCCACTAATAGTGCTTTTTGTGCATGCAATCTATTTCCTGCCTGTTGAAAGACATATGAATGATTCCCGTCAATAATTTCTGTTGTTACTTCTTCTTCTCGATGGGCTGGTAAACAGTGTAAGAAGATATAATCCGCTTTTGCATGCTTCACTAAGTCTGCATTAATTTGAAAGCCTTGGAAATCCTTTAAACGCTGTTCGTTTTCCGCTTCCTGTCCCATGCTGGTCCATACATCCGAGTATATGGCATCTGCTTGGTGGACAGCTTCCACTGGATCATTTGTAAGGACAATCTCACTGCCGCTTGCTTCAGCAAAAGAATAAGCTAATTCTGCCACTTTTGTATCTACTTCATAATTTTTCGGTGTAGCAACGGAAATATCAATCCCTACCTTTGAGCATGCTACTAGCAAGGAATGGGCAACATTATTTCCATCACCAATATAGGCAAGCTTTAAACCTTTTAAAGTCCCTTTCACTTCTAATATCGTAAGCAGGTCTGCTAATGCCTGGCAAGGATGATACAAATCCGTTAACCCATTAATCACTGGGATTGTTGCATGCTCTGCTAATTCTTCCACAATTGAGTGAGAAAATGTACGAATCATAATCCCATCCACATATTGTGATAGAACTTTTGCGGTATCAGAAATAGTTTCTCCTCTTCCGATTTGGAGGTCACGACTATTTAGATAAAGGGCATGACCTCCTAGCTGATGCATGCCTGCTTCAAAGGATACTCTTGTTCTTGTAGATGATTTCTCAAAAATCATTCCCAATGTTTTCCCTTGAAGAGGAGCAAATAATTCTCCATTCAAGTGCGCTTCCTTTATTGTCTTTGCCTTATCGAGTAATTCAAGAATCGTTTCTTTTGAATAATCAGCTAATGTTAATAAATCTTTTCCCTTTAAATTTAAATCGGATGCGATCATCATACCGTACTCACTCCTTTTTTTATCTCTTCATGCCATTCCTGAATGGAATGAACAGTTAATTCGTTCTCTTTGAAAGAGGTAATAAATGCCTCTAAGCTTTCCTTTTGTGTAAAAGTAATTATCCGATTTCTTGTAGCTAATTCACGAGATAATTTATCTTCTTTTAAATTTGTTGGATTGTAAAAAGCAACTGTTCTCTTATCCTTTAATAACGATTCAACCGTATTATTATCAGCCATTTTTACAGAAAGCTGTACCTGTTCAGCCACTTTATAAATCGCCTCTAAGTCTTCTGTCGTTTTTACAACTACTTTCATTTCATGTTTCGGCATTTTCTTTAAGGTAGGATGAAAGACTTTTTTCAAAGCCTTTTCAACAGTGGAAGCAAGTGCAATCCCCTCGCCTGTTGAACGCATTTCTGGTCCTACTTTAGAATCTAAGCCCTTTAAAGCATAATTGGAATAAACAGGGTACTTGACACAAGTAAATTTAATATCATCGGTAAACGTCTTTTCTTCTTCAGTGAAAGCATATTTCCCAAGCAATATTTTTGTCGCAATTTGTACTAGTGGCACCCCAGTTACTTTACTTACAATCGGAACGGTGCGACTGGCACGAGGATTAACTTCAAGCACATAAACCTCTTCGTTATTAATAATATATTGGATATTCATTAACCCTTTATAACCTGTATGTCTTACAATTTTTTTAGCATAAGTAATCATTTTTTCTTTTATGTTTAACGATAAATTTCTAGCAGGTAATAATGATAGACTATCGCCTGAATGTACTCCTGTTTTCTCAATATGCTCCATAATAGTTGGAACACAAATATCGACTCCATCAGTGGCCAAATCCAATTCTGCCTCAGATGCCTCCATAAATTGATCAACAAGCACTGGATATGGTACATCTGTTTGCAAATATAATTGTAATGCATCTTCATCATTAATACGTTCCATTCCTTTGCCGCCAATAACGTAAGATGGACGGATTAGAACTGGAAAACCTATTTTCTGCACTGATTGTATAATCTGCGCTTCACTTTCCGCTATATCTCCTTGAATATGCGGTATATCTTCTTCTTCTAAAAGCTTATAAAATAAATCCCGATCTTCTAACACATCAATGGTACTGCTGTTTGATCCCAGAATACGAACACCGTATGCTTCTAGCTCTTTTGCAACATTAAGTGCTGTTTGACCACCTAATTGTACAATGACATCCTTGATTCCCTCTGATTCGATAACATTCATAATATCCTCTACTACTAATGGTTCAAAATACAGGCGGTCTGCAGTAGCAAAATCAGTACTGACGGTCTCAGGATTGTTATTAATAATAATCGTTTCAATTCCTTCTTCTTTTAAAGCAAATACTCCATGAACAGAGCAATAATCAAATTCTATTCCTTGCCCAATTCTTATTGGTCCACTACCAATAACAAGCACTTTTCGTTTATCACTTTTATTTTGTTCATTATCTCCATAGTAGCTGGAATAATAATAATTTGTCTTTGCTTCAAACTCAGCCGCACATGTATCCACCATTTTATAAATAGGGAGCACAGCAAATTGTTTACGTTTTGCTCGAATCTCTTTTTCAGAGCAATTCCAAGCACTGGCTAAAAAGGCATCACTAAACCCTTTTTCTTTCCACTTCCATAACTCCTTTTTTGTTACTGTTTGGAGCGAAGAATGGATTATTTCTTTTTCCATATCTATTAATCTTTTAAAATTATGCAGGAAAAACAAGTCGATTTTTGTTATATCATGGATTTTAGTAACTGACTCTGACTTTCTAATAAGTTCGAGAATGACAAAAAATCTTTCATCTGTTTGTTCGAGCATTTTTGCATATAACGCTTCAACAGACATCTCGTTTAATCCAGGTAACGTTAAATCGTTCCCTTTTATTTCAAGGGAGCGAATTGCTTTTAATAAAGCCCGCTCCATATTCCGATCTATTCCCATTACTTCTCCTGTTGCCTTCATTTGTGTTCCTAGTTTTCTTGATACAGCAGGAAATTTATCAAATGGCCATTTAGGAATCTTAACAACTACATAATCTAATGCTGGTTCAAAACTTGCAAATGTATCGCCGGTAACCGGATTTATCAGTTCATTTAGCGTGTAACCAACTGCCAATTTTGCAGCCATTCTTGCAATCGGATAGCCAGTAGCTTTAGAAGCTAAGGCAGATGATCTGCTTACTCTTGGATTTACTTCAATTAAATAATATTTCTTGCTGTTCGGGTCTAATGCAAATTGGATATTGCATCCGCCAATTATTCCTAATGCAGAAATGATTTTAATAGAAGCAGAACGAAGCATTTGATATTCTACATCTGTCAATGTTTGAGATGGAGCAATAACAATGCTGTCACCAGTGTGGATTCCAACTGGATCGATGTTTTCCATATTGCAAATGGTAATACATGTATTCATGCTATCTCGCATTACCTCATATTCTACTTCCTTAAAGCCAGCAATACTTCTTTCCACTAAGCATTGACCAATTGCGCTTTCTTTCAAGCCACCAGTTACAAGATTAGTGAAATCTTCCATATTTTCAGCAATGCCGCCACCTGTTCCGCCTAGCGTATAGGCAGGGCGTACAATGATAGGGAAACCTATTTCATTGGCAAAGTCTACAGCTTCTTCTACTTTATGAACAATTTTGCTTTCTGGTACTGGCTCATTTAAGTGATACATTAATTCTCTAAACGCTTCTCTATCTTCTCCTTTTTTAATCGATTCGATAGAGCTTCCCAGTAATTTCACTTGATACTTTTCTAAAATGCCTTGTTCACTAAGTTGAAATGCAAGATTTAATCCTGTTTGGCCCCCTAAAGTTGCAAGGATTCCATCAGGCTTTTCTTTTTGAATAATCATTTCTAATACATCTACTGTCAATGGTTCGAAATATATCGAATCTGCAAATGTTTCATCTGTCATGATTGTAGCTGGATTATTATTAACAAGTATGACTTTATATCCTTCTTCCTTTAAAGCCATGCATGCTTGTGTACCAGCATAATCAAATTCTGCTGCCTGACCAATTACAATTGGTCCTGATCCTATTACAAGTATAGTATTTATCGTCGTGTCTTTAGGCATATGCAAAAACTCTCCCATTATTTGCTTTAACGTCTTCTATAAATTCATCAAATACATAACAACCTTCAGAAGGTCCTGGATTCGCCTCTGGATGAAACTGAACAGTTTGCAATGGATACATGCTATGAGACAGTCCCTCTACCGATCCATCGTGAAGATTATAAAATCTTGCTTCACAGCCAGTAGCAGTTAAACTTTCTTCTTTCACTACATAGCTATGATTTTGTGAGGACATAATCACCCTCTTTTTCTTTCGATCCATTACAGGATGATTGGCTCCTCTATGTCCAAATGATAGTTTAGTTGTTTCTGCCCCAAGTGCTAATGCTGCAAGCTGATGCCCTAAGCATATACCAAGTGTTGGATAATGCGTAATCAACGCTTTAATGGTTGGCAAAATCCCCTCTAATTCCTTCGGGTCCCCTGGTCCATTGGAAAGAAGAATTCCATCAGGTTGTAATGATTTAATACTTGTAAATTCTGTATTATATGGTACTACCGTCACTTTACATTCACGTTCTAATAATGCCGTTAACATGCTTTCTTTTTTTCCGAAATCAACGAGGACAATATGATATTCTCCCTGTCCATATGTTTTAAAATTCTTATCTGAAACTTTTGCTACTTTTCCATCTTCCTTTAAAGAAAAGGTATTACTAGTAATCTCTTTTTCTGCAGTCATAACTGCAGGCATGGAACCCGATTGTCTTATATTTTTGACAATCGATCGAGTATCCACATGTGTAAGCATCGGTATATCCCATTTGTTCAAATAATCCTGTAGTGAATATTCAGCCTGATAATGATAAGCCTCGCTATTTGATTCATAAACAATAACACCCGCTACATGTGGCTGTTTGCTCTCAAAATCTTCCTTATTGATTCCATAATTTCCGATTAGCGGATACGTAAATACGATTATTTGATCCTTATACGAAGGGTCTGTTAATACTTCCTGATACCCAGTCATTCCAGTAAAAAATACGATTTCTCCCTTTACCTCTTTGACTTTTGCCTCTATTGCAAAATCGCCTTTATATTTCACACCATTGCTTAAGTGAAGATAACCTTCCATTGTGTTTACACCTCGATAATGAATGTATAGTTACTCTTTATTTCTTATAATTATACATTATCATGCAAAAAAATACATATTAGATTGTGATTTTCGCATGAATATTTAGATTTTTTTCTAATATCTCTAACGCTTTTTCGAAATCTTCTTGTAGAGTATTAAGACTTGGTAATAATCGTATAACCTTTTCTCCAGCATTTAAAACCATTAATCCTTCTTTTCTTAATTCTCCCAAAATCGAAGCTACTGGCATATCCAGTTCAATTCCAATCATTAATCCTAATCCACGAATATCCTTCACTAGTTGATTTCCAACTAGCTTTTCTTTTAGAACACTAATAATCCATTCACTTTTCTTTTGTACATCATCTAAAAAGGATTGCTGAAAGATGATTTCCATTGTTTTTACGGCTGCGGCCATTGCTAAAGGATTTCCTCCAAATGTTGTTCCATGACTACCTGGTCCGAAAAATTCTTTTAACTTTCCATCTGCAACAATAGCACCTGTTGGTATACCATTTGCCATCCCTTTTGCTAAACTGATAATATCTGGTTTAATTCCAAAATGCTGAAATGCAAAGGCTTTTCCTGTTCTACCAATCCCTGTTTGAATCTCATCAATGATTAGCAAAACGCCTTTTTCTTTGCAAAGTGCTTCTACTCCTTGTAAAAACTCTTTTGAAGCAACAAAAATTCCGCCTTCTCCTTGCACCACCTCAAGCATGACTGCTGCTACATCCTCTGTTAATAGCTGCTGTAAAGCTTCTAAATCATTAAAAGGAACATATTCAAATTTATCTAGCATTGGACCAAATCCCTGCTTGATTTTATCTTGACCCGTTGCGGACATTGTTGCAAATGTTCTTCCATGGAAGGATTGCATAAAAGTTAGAATTTTAGTTTTTCCCGTTGCCTTTCTTGCTAGCTTAATCGCTGCCTCATTTGCTTCTGCCCCACTATTTGCAAAGAAAACAAGATCTAATCCAGACGCATTTGTTAACAGTTCAGCTGCCTTCTCCTGCAATTCTATTGGAAAAAGATTAGAAACATGCCAAAACTTATTTAATTGTTGTTCTACAGACTGTTTTACTTCCGGATGGCAATGACCTAAATTACAAACACCTATCCCTGATGTAAAATCTAAATAAACGCCCCCATCCTTACTATATAAATAGCTTCCTTTAGCTGATTCTGGCTCAATTTCCCATTTTGAATAGGTTGGGAATAAATGACTCATTCTATAATCCCTTCTTTCACAACGATTTTTGTTCCAAGTAAGTCTTCCCCATCAAAAAATTGTTTTTTGCCTGATACAATCATTACACTATTTAAACCACTTTCTAATGCAGCTATGGCAGAAGTAACTTTTGGAATCATTCCACCACTAATCTGACCAGTTTCGATAAAATGATTAATTTCCTCCTGTGCCATTACTGATTGAAGCCTTCCATCTATTAAGATTCCCGCTACATCTGTAACAAAGAGACATTGTTCCGCATGTAAATACTTAGCTACTGCTGATGCCACATAATCTGCATTTATATTTAATTTCCTACCATCCTCTGTAATTCCTAAAGGTGTTATAACTGGGATTAAAGCTTCTTCTAATAAGGTGTAAATCAACCTTGCATTCACCTTTGAAACAGCCCCTACTAAGCCAAGCTTTTCTTCATCAATAATAGATGCATTTATACAATTATCGTCTGTCCCATTAAGACCAATACCATTTAAGCCGTTCTCCCTTAACAACTGAACCAACTTACGATTTGTTTTTCCAGACAGAACCATCTCTACAATTTCCAGTGCCTCTTCTGTTGTCTTACGAAGCCCATTATGAAATGTTGCTTTCACTTGAAAATAATCAAGCATCTCGTTAATGTCTGGACCGCCACCATGTACAAATACTAGCTGATAGCCATTAGCTTTTAGCCTTTTTAAACTAGTAAAAAATTCTGAAGTTAGTTGATCGATTACACTTCCCCCACATTTTATAACAATGGTTTTCATCGATTTCACCTCAGGTTCTGTAGCTAGCATTTATCTTGACATAATCATAAGATAAATCGCAGCCCCATGCTTTTCCTTCGCCATCTCCATTATGCAGATCTACAAATATCTGAATGAAATCCTGATTTAAGTAATTGATTGCCGCTTGCTCTGAAAAGGATTGTGGCTCACTTTCCTTGAGCATAATGATATCCCCAATCGCTATATCTACTCTTTCAGGATTTACTGAAGTTTTGGTTTGACCGATAGCAGTGATAATTCTTCCCCAGTTAGCATCTGACCCATAAATTGCGGTTTTTACTAAGTTGGATCCAACAATTTGTTTGGCAATAACACGTGCTTCATCGTCATTATTACTTCCTGAAACTTTTACCTCCACAAGCTTCGTTGCTCCTTCACCATCTTTTGCAATCTGCTTAGCAAGACTCTCACATGATGTAGCAAGCAGTTCCAAAAAGATTGGGTAATCAGGATGATCTTCTGTAAGTGATTCATTTTTCGCCATTCCATTTGCCATAATTAACACTGTATCATTTGTTGAGGTATCTCCATCCACTGTAATTTGATTAAAAGTGGTTGGAATAACTTTACTTAAAGCACCTTGTAGTACTTCAGACGAAATATTTATATCTGTCGTAATAAAGCCAAGCATTGTTGCCATATTAGGATGTATCATCCCCGATCCTTTTGCTGTTCCTCCCATTGTTACCGTAACCCCATTGATAGTAGCGGCAAAACAGCATTTCTTCATTACTGTATCAGTAGTAAGAATTGCCTCTTGAAAGGCTTCGGCATTTTTCAGCGTGGCATTAAAATCGAAGTTTTTAATGCCTTTTTCAATTTTATCCATTTGTAAATATTCACCAATTACACCTGTAGATGAAACAGCAACATATTCTTCCTTAATATGAAGATAGTCTGCCATCATTTTTCTCATTTGATAGGCATCCTTTAAGCCTTTCTCTCCTGTACATGCATTTGCACATGCACTATTAACTACCACTGCCTGTATTTGCTTTTCCTTTGCAATAGATTCTTGCGTTACTTTTAAAGGTGCAGCTTGAAAATGACTTGTTGTATATACGGCAGCACAATTTGCTGGAACTTCACTTATAATGGCGCCAATATCTTTTTTGTTATATCGAAGTCCTGCGTGCACACCAGCAGCTTTAAAGCCAATCGGAGTGACGATATTTCCATCTTTTATTACTTCAATATGTGATGAATGTTCATGAATATTGTTAATAACCTGCACGTAGGCTCCTCCTTATGGGTAAAGCGGAAGAAACTGTAATCCAGTTGTTTCTTCATAGCCATTCATCACATTTGCATTTTGAATGGCCTGACCCGCAGCCCCTTTCATTAAATTATCAATAACGGATACAATCGTTAACCTTCCTGTACGTTCATCCACATTTATTCCAATATCACAATAATTGGAACCTGTTACTTCTTTAATGGAAGGATAGGTATGAAGTGGTCTCACTCGCACAAAAGGACTATTCTTATACATTTCCATATATAAATCATGCAAATAATCATTTGTGACCATTTTATTTAATGTCGCGTATATAGTTGCCATTAGCCCCCTGCTTGTCGGCAGCAGATGAGTTGAAAAAGTAATAGCTTTCATCTCAGAATTCCATTCAGCTAATTGTTGCTCTATTTCGGGAATATGCTGATGTTGATTCACTTTATAAATTTTAAAATTTTCACTCATTTCAGCAAACATATTAGCCCTAGACGGACTCCTTCCCGCTCCCGATATACCAGATTTCGCATCAACAATGATACTATTTGGTAAAATCATATTTTCTTTCACTACTGGTGCTAATCCTAATAGAGTTGCAGTGGGATAGCATCCTGGGTTCGAAATTCTCTTACTAGAAGCTATATTTTCTTTATTCCATTCGGAAAGACCATATACAAAACTATTGACAAGTTCAGCTGAAACAGGTTCTTTTTGATACCATTTTTGATAATCATCTGTATTCCTTAATCGAAGATCCCCAGATAAATCGACCATTTGTATTTCTTTATCTACGAATTCTTGAACCAATCTTCCAGATACACCTGTAGGAGTAGCAAAAAAAACAATATCACATTCTTTTGCTATTTTTTCTGGATTAATTTGTTCTAATTTATTCTCCATAATATTAAATAAATGGGGATATTCATTCCATACTGGAACTTCATCTCTTGTTGTATGTACAGACTTAATTGTAAATAATGGATGGCTATGCAAAATTCTAATTAATTCCGCACCACCATAGCCAGTTGTACCAATTATAGCTGCCTTCATGACTTCCTCCTTCCGATTGAATAATTGTATATTTAATCATTTTTATTTATAATTATTAATCTAAGATTCTCTTATTATAAAAACTACTGCACATAAAATCAACACTTTTTCATAAAAGTAATAGTTTTCTTATTTTTCTGATAATAATATAGGTAATAGGTTAATGAATTTAATTAGATTGTTTGTGTGGAAAATTTTTAGATGAAGATTGTTGGAATATGTGTGGATCGTATATGCTATTTTGATTATTTCTTCTTTTGTTTGGATCATATCTGCTTATTTTCAATCCTTTCTCCTTTGCTTCGAACACTATATGCATTTCTGCCGGTATCCATTCTACTCGAGAAAATTCTAAGCCCTCTATCTTCATGGAAAAAACTTCACTTTAATCCATAAAGATAGAGAATTTCTTGATTCAACATCAACATCATATGAGGCATTTATCTAGTGGTGTCAGAAATTTTCACAAAAAGCTCATTTATAAATCTTCTACTACTATATAAACAGCTTTTACTGGCCCATGGACCCCAACAACTAAATCCATTTCAATATCAGCTGAGTTACTTGGTCCTGTAATATAGTTAATACAAGACGGAAGCACTTCTCCGTTTTGTACTTTTTCTCTTAAGATTTTTGCTGCCTGCGTCATTCGTGGGACAATCGTGCTTTTTGGAATAATAACCACACTGTTTATAGGTAAAAAACTGACCGTTCTTCCACGATTTTTTCCACTATAAACAACAACTGTACCTGATTCTGCTAAAGTCATTTCACTTATCGTAATTCCAATATTTGCTTTCTCTGCCTTTTCAATATTCTCTTTTCCTAATATTGGGTCCCACTCAAATACCTCGATTTCTTCTTTGGGTAGCTTTTCGTTAAATAATTCCTCGAGTCCATACTGTTGATATCGAACATCCTTCCAAGTAACAATATTTCCGCCACCATACTCTTTAATGAAATGATGCAGTGTATTGGTGAGTTCCTTTTGGGAAGTAATGACTAAATCTGTATGAATAAGCGTACATTGCGATTTTAAAACCTCAACCAGTTCATCCTTCGATGCCTCTTTAAGTACCTCTTCTTGTGGCTGATAGGCCCAACGAGGTTTTTCTAACTTCGTTTTTCTTTGTCTGCCTAATTTAGAAGCAATTGTTTCAAGAAAAGCTTCCCTGTTCTCGATTGTCCCTGTCATTTTTTATCTTCTCCTTTCTCTCGATTCTTGAACCAATCACGGAATCTTTCTTTATTTGGTGCAGGAAGATCGCGAATATCTGTCCATTCTTTTAACATGCCAACACCTTTTGTAATTTTATCGCCTTTTGCTAATGGCTTTGTCACTGCAGGAGCCATTTTAGATCCAATATTATATAGTTTTGGGGAAGATGCTCCAATACCAAAAGCTTTAAAAATCATTTTTTCAGAAATTGGTGCTTTTCCTTCCTTTTCGACAATTACTTGTCTATGCTTATGCAACAACTCATGTAGAGGAATTTTAACAGGACACGCATCTGTACATGCTCCGCAAAGAGTCGAAGCATACGGCAACTCCTTATACTCTTCATAGCCACCTAACAAAGGAGAAAGAACTGCCCCAATTGGTCCGGAGTATATGGAGCCGTATGAATGTCCACCAACCTGTCTGTATACAGGACAAACATTTACACATGCTGCACAACGTATACATTGCAGAACAGATTGGAACTCTCCGCCAAGTATATCCGAGCGGCCATTATCCACAATAACTAGATGAAAGTCCTCTGGTCCGTCCACATCTCCCTCTTCTCTTGGCCCAGTTAGTGTTGTTACATAACTCGTTAGCTTTTGCCCAACAGCACTTCTCGTTAACATCCCAACCAATACTTCCATTTCGGAAAAAGTAGGGACTATCCGTTCCATTCCCATTACAACGACTTGTGTTTTTGGGAGAGCTGCGACTAAGTCTGCATTTCCTTCATTCGTTACGAGCGTAATCGATCCTGTTTCTGCTACAGCAAAATTGCAGCCAGTAATCCCCATATCTGCTGTTAAGTACTCATTTCGAAGCACCTGTCTTGCATGCCATGCTAATTCTTCTGGCTTTTCCGTATTGGTGTAGTTTAGTTTTTTTGTAAACACATCACGGATTTGTTCTTTGTTTTTATGCAAGGCTGGAACAACGATATGGGAAGGGGGATCATGATCATCCACCTGCAAAATGTATTCTCCTAAATCCGTTTCAATAACCTCACATCCAGCCTCCTCCAACTTTTGGTTTAAGGAGATTTCTTCTGTGACCATCGACTTTGCTTTTACTACTTTTTTCACCTTTTTTTCTACAGCTACTTGTTCAATATACTTACTTGCCTCTTCACCGGTTTTCGCAAAAAAGACGTGACCTCCACGCTTTGCTACCTGTTCACTTAGTTCAAATAGATAGTAATCTAGATTTTCTAATACATGCTGACGGATTTCCTCACCATGGGACCGCCATTCCTCCCAATTCCCCATTGCCTCTGTAACTGTGTTTTTTCTTGTCTGAATGGTTTGTTGCGCCTTTGATACAGCACCACGCATAAATTCATTTTCCAACTCTGTTGAAACTCTCTCTTTAAATTTTTGTGAGCTTGTTTTCATCGACATAGCTATTAAATCCCCCCATTTTATTCTCGACTATTTAATACCTCTGCTATATGTAAAGCTTTTATTGCTTTGCCCTTTCGATCCATTCTTCCTCCAATATTCATTAGACAGCCTGCATCTGCACTAACTAAATATTCAGCATTTGTTGATTCGACACAAGCGACTTTTTCATCCACCATCTGTTCTGAAATTTGCCCCATTTTCACCGAAAAGGTCCCCCCAAATCCGCAGCAATTCTCCTTTAATGGCAATTCGGTATATTCCACTCCACGAACATTTTTTAATAGCTTAATAGGAGCTTCCTTTACCCCTAGCAATCTTGTCATATGACAGGATGTATGATAGGTAACCTTCCCGTGAAATGTTGCCCCGACATCTTCTATTTTTAAGACATCTACAATAAACTGTGTTAATTCAAATGTCTTTGTGGCAAGCTCTTTTGCGATTGGCTCCCAGACCGGATCCCCTTTAAAAATATGCTCATATTCATGAAACATATAGGCACAAGAACCAGACGGACAGACAATATATTCTGCATCCTGAAAGGTCTTCATCATTGTTTTCATCGCTTCCTTCGTTTCCTTTACATAGCCACTATTATAGGATGGCTGCCCACAGCATATTTGTGTTGTTGGAAAATCTATTTCACATCCTAATCTTTCTAATAATTCAACTGTTGCTTTCCCAACATCACTTTGAAACATATCAACAAGACAGGTAGCAAATAATGTTACTTTCATTTCAAATCCCCTCTTTCTAGATATACACCATCATTTTCTAAAAGCATATGAACACTAATGAACAGGTCATCTGATGACTTAATAAAATTTTTAAAGCGATTTCAAAACTTTAAATAGTTCTAGTAAACGATTAAAAACAAACACCTACTATTTATGTCACTTCTCCTTTTTAGCAAAATATTTGATTAATATCTCTTCTACATTTTCTAAATGCTGAGTCATGGCACTAACTGCCTTTTCTGATTCTTGATGCAAAATAGCTTGATAGATAAGCAAATGTTCCTCATAAAGCTGAGTCATCGTTGTCTGCTTTGAATATAACCAAATTTGCCTTGTTTCTTTCATCGTTTCTTGCATGAGATCTGATACATTCATCAATAGATTTACGAGCAATGCATTATTTGTCGCTTTAGCTACAGACAGATGAAATTCTAAATCTGCCGCTTCCCCTAATTCCTCTCCTCCATTCGCAGCACTCATCTTCTCTAATGCAGCTTTCATTTCTATTAAGTCTTGATTCGTGCGGTTTTCCGCAGCAGATTTTGCCGCTCCACTTTCAATCATTCTTCTTACTTCCAGTAAATTCATGACATCTTTCTTGTTCATAAGAACCGCTTGGGGAAAAGAAAATACTACTTCCTCTGGATGATATGTTTTTACAAATGTTCCTTCCCCTTGCTTCAGTTCAATTAACCCCTTTGCCTTTAAGGCTGTCAGCGCTTCTCTCATTGCGGAACGACTAACTTGAAAGTTGTCAGCTAATTGCTGAACAGAGGCTAATTTTTCGCCAGACTTCAATTGTCCTTTTTTTATTGCTTCGTACAGAGCATCTGCTACTTCTTCGTATATTTTTTTCGGTTTTATTTGCTTAAATTCCATCTATTCACCTCCTTTAAATAAAAAATTTCCCTTCAGCTAGTTCTTACCCTCGCACTGTTAATTCCAGGGCCATTCAGAGCCTTCTTCCTCTTCCAATAAAAGAACATTTACACGCTCCCCCTTTTGATAACCTGTAGAATTGCTAGGAAGGATCGTTAATGCATTAGCAAAGGCAAGACTTGTTACAATATTCGATTTATCTACACCACTTGGTACGGTATGTAATCCATCCTCTTTCCAACTAACTGTACTACGGAAAAAACGAGTAAAAGCATTGGCTGTCAAAAAATCCTCTCCTAATATTGCAGGTGCAGATTGTAAATGCGGTTTGGAAGAAAAGAGATATCTTCTAATGATTGGTTTTGTAAAAATTTCAAATCCAACATAGCAAGCTGATGGATTCCCTGATAAGCCATATAAAAGTTTGCCATCTAAATGAGCAACCGTTGTCACACTTCCAGGTCTCATCGCAACTTTGTTAAAAAGCACTTCAGCTCCCAGTTCTTTGTAAATAGCTGGAAGCAAATCATAGTCACCAACCGAAACTCCACCGGTTGTAATTAATATGTCTACCGATTCAAGTTTTTCCTTCATCGCTTCATAGCTTACTGTAAATACATCTTGTAATTTTCCAAAATAGACAGGTATTGCTCCTGCTCTTTCTATTTGCGCCATTATCATATAGGCATTACTATTTCTGATTTTTCCTTTTTCTAACGGTTCATCTACTTCTAATAATTCCGTTCCCGTAGCAAATATTCCAATAATCGGCTTTTTAGCAACTGGAACTTTCTCGTAACCAAAAGTAGCTAGAAGCGCCATAATGCCTGGGTTAATTTTTGTTCCTTTTTCTACAAGAACTTTCCCCTTTTTTACATCTTCTCCTTGAAAAGAAAGATTCGTTCCTTTCTCCACTTCATGATCGATTATAATATAAGGCTGATCATATTCTCTGCCCTCTTTAACGACCTCAAACATTACTACTGCATCACAATCACTAGGTAGCATTGCACCTGTCATAATTCTGACAGCCTCATATTCTCCAATTCTTTTTTGACAAACTTGACCAGCACCTATTTCATCAATGACTGATAGTGTAATTGGCTTTTCCTTGCTTGCCCCTTTTAAATCAACAGAGCGTATGGCAAACCCATCATATGCAGACCGATCAAAGGAAGGGACATCATGATTCGCTACAATATCTTCACATAAAAACCTTCCATTGCATTCATAAATAGAGACTTCCTCTTTTTTCCCCTCTTTTGCAAATTTCATTACTCTCATTACAGCTTCCTTTACAGAAATCGGAATTCTTCTTTCTACCACTATTATCACCTTTGATACATATTTATTAATGAATAAAAATCAGCCACCAATATAAGACATTTCGATTTTTTTTCGTAGCTTTGCCGTTTCTTCTGTTCTTTCATCTGAATACCTGTCTGTTCGCTGTTGCCAAATATTCTTGATAAAAGCAGACAAAGCTAAATCATCTGCGCCTTCTCTAATAAAGTCCCGAATACTATGCCCTTTTTCATTAAACAGGCATGTATATAAATAACCATTAGCAGATAGCCTTGCTCTTGTGCAGCTTGTGCAAAAGGATTCAGAAACGGAAGTAATAAAACCGACAAGCACATCGGAATCTTTATATTGATACTTTTTGGCAACTTCTCCAAAGTAATCGGCCTCTACCGGCTCTAAGTCAAAGTTTTCTTGCAATTGCCTATAGATTTCTTTCTTTGTAATGACATCCTTCATCTTCCATCCATTTGTGCTACCAACATCCATGTATTCAATATATCGAAGCTCTAATTCATTTTCTTTGCAATAGGTGGCCATCGGAATTATTTCTGAATCATTCATCCCTTTTTTTACTACCATGTTTATTTTAATTCCTAAGCCAGCTTTTTTAGCTGCTTCTATTCCTTTTTTTACAGGAGTGACGCCTACATTTCTTCCATTCATAGCCCCAAATAATTCATCATTCATACTATCCAAGCTAATATTTACTCGCTTGAGACCAGCCTTTTTTAAATCATTCGCATATTTTGGAAGAAAAATCCCGTTCGTAGTTAAAGCAATATCATGAACACCCTCTAATTGAACAAGCCTTTCAATTAGCAAAGGCAAATCCTTTCGTAACAATGGCTCTCCGCCAGTTAATCTAATTTTTTCGACACCTAACTGAACAAACTGTTTTGCAATTCTTTCTATCTCATCAAAAGTTAATAATTCACTTGGAGGAAGAAAGGGATAATCTGGACCAAAAATTTCTTTAGGCATGCAATATTGACACCGTAAATTACAGCGATCAATAACACTAATGCGTAAATCCCTTAGTGGTCTATCTAGCTGATCCTTCATATTCAATCTCACTCCTTCTTACTAAACGTTCACAAAAATTTCACTTTTAACTATCATACCACTTTTCATAATATACAGTATATTAAAAATAAAGAAAAAAAGAAGGTTTCCCTTCTTCTTAATACGAGCTACTTATCTCACGCCTAAGGCGATTTTTGCATATCTTGACATTCTATCTTTCGTCCAAGCTGGAGACCAGACAATATTTACTTCTGTATCACTTACTTCTGGAATGTCGGTTAAGGCTGCTTTTACTTGATCAACAATAACACCTGCAAGTGGGCATCCCATTGCTGTTAACGTCATCGTTACCACCAATAGACCATCTTCTTTAAGCTCCAAATCGTAAACTAAACCTAAGTTTACAATATCAACACCAAGTTCTGGATCGATTACAAGCTCCAGTGCACCCATTATACTATCTTTTAGTTCTTCATTCATGTGAAGGCACCCCTTATATTTATTTATGGTCAAGCATATTTCCTATCTTCTTCAAGAGAAATTTTATCTTTATAATAACACTATAACAAATAATGATGTCTAGAAAAAAGGATTTGAATCACTCTTTTTACAATCCAGCTTCTAAATGTTTTTCAAACCATTCCACTGTTTTCAGCATAGCACTTCTACTTACTTTATGACCTGTATTTTCTTCCGAAAGATATACTAATCGATCGGGTACTTCCTCATACAGTGGCTTTATATGTTCATAAAACTGATGAGAATAGGAATATGGTACAACTTCATCCTTCTTCCCATGCCAGAACATCAGAGGACGATGCTGTAAAGCTTCTGGTGCCTTGCTTAAATCCAGTTCTTCTAATTGCCTAATTAGCTCCTCGATTTCCCTCTCACTAAGCGGCAGCTCATAGCCTCTTTTTTTCACTTCAGAAATGGTATAGTGAGCAAATTTCTCATAATATGGCATTCCCATCAAACTCACAGCAGTATTAATCCACGGATACTTTTTTAATGCACCTAATGTAACAATCCCGCCCATACTTGTTCCAACAATACCTATATACTTTTCATCAATAAGTTCTTTCTTGCTAAAATAATTTTTTATCTCTTCCATTTCATCAATCGTTTTCATCACAATTTGCCAGAAATTCATCGATAATTCCATAGAGGATAATCCCTGCTCTCGATCTCCGTGATATAAACAATCAGGGAGAACAACGCGAAATCCCTTCTCTGCTAAGTGATAGGCAAAATGGAGATTATGCTCCTTTGCACTGGTAAAGCCGTGTGTAAATTGAATATATGGTCGTTTTTGATCATAGTGGTCTTTTTTTACAATATGCAAAACTGGAATTTCTTCTATATGTAATTTTTCAACCAGAATCATCTCTCGCCCCTCCTTTTTGGAAAAAATAAATAATTCATGTACAATAAAGTGAAACTTTCATCAGTGGGATGCCTTCCCCCACTGATGATTAGTTGAACCAATCGGACCTTTACGGACAGTTCTTCTCCCATTAACCTCTTCGCATTCTCCTACTGCTTAAAGGGGAGAGTTACTGTCCGTTAAGAGTGGGATAAAGTGAAACTTTCATCAGTGGGATGCCTTCCCCCACTGATGATTAGTTGAACCAATCGGACCTTTACGGACAGTTCTTCTCCCATTAACTTCTTCGCATTCTCCTACTGCTTGAAGGGGAGAGTTACTGTCCGTTAAGAGTGGGATAAAGTGAAACTTTCATCAGTGGGATGCCTTCCCCCACTGATGATTAGTTGAACCAATCGGACCTTTACGGACAGTTCT